>NZIJ01000041.1 GCA_002689915.1 Halieaceae bacterium
CCCCCCCCCACCGCCGCCGCCTCTGCCGGCAAGCTATCAACTCATGCCTTATGAAATACTCAAACCCGGTTTGCGAAAACTTGAGAAGGACACGGGAAGAGCGCCAGTCTCTGTCTTATCTTGGCTACAACCCATAAGTGCCGAAAGCGATGCGGTTGTCGTGGATAAATGGACTCAGAGCGACAGGGAACCTCATATTCAGGGGACGCTGCAAATTAACGGGCCTTCGGCTTCATCGCGTGAGTATCGTTTGGCCACCAACCTGTGGACCAACACTACGGGGAGTTATCTGCCCCAAAAGTTACCCCCGCTTGCGCTGCCTGCCCCGCCTACGCGCGTCCTGCTAATTGAGCCTGAGCAGGTAATCACTCAGGTGCTTGAGGAGCCGACAGTAGAGTTCATTGATATCACGACCGGGTTAAATACTCTCAGACCTGAGCCGATTGACACGGTGACGACGGAGGATGAAGACCCCGTGGTAGCGGCGTTACCGAAACACGCAATTGCGCTTATGGACCAGCGCGACCTGAGAGAGGGTTATGTGAGGTACATTGACCACCCCGTCATACAAGTCGCCGCAGTTTGGCGGGAACTCACGTACGCTGAGCTTTTCGAGCTAGGTGAGGCCCAGCGTGTGCGCCGAGACATCGATAGCCTGACTCGCGGGCTCATTAACACCGAGTCGGCGCCCCAAAAGCCGTCTACAGCCGAACGAGAGCCAGCTCAAATCACTCGCTAGGTTCAATCGGTGTGTGATGTATTGTTTGGGTCGGAAACGCGATCTCTGCACCGTGTGCTGCGACAATTTCGAGGACTTTGAGCAACACATTTTCCTTGATGCTGTGGTACTCCACCCAATTGGTTGTTTTAGTGAACGTGTAGAAAAAGAAGTCGAGTGACGACGGCCCCATGTGGTTAAAGTTCACGATGAGCGTTCTATCCTGAGCGATGTCAGGGTGCTCGAGCAACATGGTATGCACAGCCTTTACAATGTCCGCCACCTTTGCGGCATCCTCGTATCGCACCCCTACCGTTTCGTATATGCGCCGATTCGTCATTCTTGAAGGGTTTTCGAGGGAAACACTTGAAAACGTCGAGTTTGGAACATACAACGGTCGCTGGTCGAAAGTCCGGATTCTCGTCATTCTTAGACCAATCTCCTCGACAGTTCCCTCGATATTCCGGTCAGGAGACCGTATCCAGTCACCAACGGCAAACGGACGGTCCAGGTAGATACTGACACCCCCAAGAAAGTTCGCCAGAAGGTCTTTCGCTGCGAAACCAACCGCGATGCCGCCAACGCCGCCGAAGGCCAACAAGCCAGACACTGACACACCCAGAGATTGCATTACCATCAGCACGACCAGGACCCAAATAGTAATGCGAGCCAAGCGTGCAACGGCGTTAATTGACGCACGATCATCGGATCCCTTTGGGCCTCGATGATCCGCCAATAACTCCGCCTCGATTCCCGCTGACACCCGGTGTAACAACCAACCAATGAGCAATATGGCGCCCGTATCGGCTAGGTGCAACAGCCCCATCCGGAGACTCTGGGCCTGTTCAAATAACCCCAACGAAAGGTAGAGGACACAAATCCACATCGCCCATTCGGCTGGCGGCGAAATCGCGTAATAAACGACATCATCCCATCGAGCCGCCGTCGTATCGGCAAATGAACCCAGCTTTTGGACAAGCTTTCGAATAAGCACATGAGCCACAGCACCAAGTAACAATAGCGACACCAGTGCAGTTGGGACCGCGGGAGTCCCCAAATAATCGCTCAAGGGCAAAACAAAACTGAGAATGGATTCCATGACGACTCCAATGAATTGATGACGCCTAACCTACCCATCGAAACCCGATCGGCCAATACTGTACATTTATACATACTGCCTTTATCATCAGGAAATCGAGAGGAGTAGCACTATGGCAAAGTTGACCGCGCGCCAACAGCAAGTAATGGATGTCATCAAGGGTAGTATCGACACAACCGGCATGCCGCCTACGCGCGCTGATATCGCACGAACACTCGGTTTTAAGTCGGCAAATGCCGCAGAGGAGCACTTAAAAGCGCTCGCCAAAAAGGGCGTGATTGAGTTAGTCGCCGGTACGTCACGCGGTATTAGACTAACAGAGCAAAATGGCATCCCAATTGTTGGCCGCGTGGCGGCGGGCGCACCACTACTCGCCCAGGAACACATTGAGGACTATTGCGATTTGAGCTCGACCTTTTTCTCACCGCCTGCGCATTACTTTTTACAGGTGTGCGGCGACAGCATGGTCAATGCAGGCATCTTNGATGGCGACCTTCTCGCCGTNCACAGCACTTCACAGGTTCGCCAAGGCCAAATTGCAGTCGTACGTATCGAAGACGAGGTGACGGTCAAGCGTTGGAACAGGCTCAGCGATACACGCGTTGACTTGGTTGCAGAAAACGACGCTTACGCACCCATTCAGCTGGACCTAAGCCAAGATTCTGTCGCGATAGAGGGGATAAGTGTCGGCGTGATCCGCCGGTAGTGCGAACCGCTTGTTAATGCAGCGTTCGCGACTCAGATGTCTCAGCAGCGTCCGAAGACTCCATTTCTACACCGGTCATCTCCGCGATCTTTGCTGCCGCTTGAATACCAGCTTGAATCATAACCTTTGCAACTTCGAGGTTATTCTCCATGAGATAGGCACTCGCCTCTTCCGAAAATTGGATGCTCACTAATGGCTCTGAATCATCGTCTGCTCTTTGCAGAACGACCTCACCATCACCCAAATCAACAATTTCTAAAAGCGACGTAGACATCTGACAACCTCACAATATGTCGTGTTGTTTTACCGACAGTAACACTATAGATCGGGTTTTGCCACAAAGGGGCGGTAGTTTCATGACTCGTCAATCGCGTCAGCAACGCGACCAATTAGGGCCTCAAGCTTCTCATAGATCTCTGCCGCCGACGCCGAATCAAATTGTTCGCGCGTGACCGCCAACACATTTTGTGCGCGCCGAGGAGACAATCCCGGGGCAATGGGTGATAAGAGATCGGCCAGCCAACCGCCTTGCTCCAAGTTCGCCATCTCGCGAACCTCAGGTGATACCGCTATGCCAGATGCAAGAGACGGCAGCGCACGTGCTGAGTGAGGTGGATCCTTTGGCAAATTCACCACGCGTTGGCAAGCAAGTAGCTGCCAACCGTAAGCATTGAGTAAGTGCAGTCTCGTTGCAGGTGCAAAGGCAGCGTCGATGGCTGGCGCCGCGTGCTCCTTCACCGTTTCAGCCCGCCGCCAAGCATCAATCATGATTGATGCCATATACAAAGAGTGATTTGCGTAGGATTGGGCCTGACTCAATCTAAGGTCTCTGACTCATTTTTTGGACTTAGACGAAGCACTGGCTTTCGATTTCGCCTTCGCACGGGGTTTGGCCTTTGCTTTCTTTTTCGGAGCAGGCTTACCCGACCCCTCCGCTACCCATCCGGCTGCATTGAAATAAGCTTTCCAGCCCGTTGCCTTACCATCCACCTCGGTCATGACGTACTGCTCTTTGGTCTTTCGACTGAAGCGGATCTGTGTTCGATTTGACGCATCATCGACCCGAGGCGCATCCAATAAGAAGTGATACTTTGGATCCAACTCAGCCTGATGCCCAAGAAGCTCGTCAACAAACGGCGCTCGCGTCTCTCTATGTTTCGGAAACTGACTCGCCGCTAAAAACAAACCGGCCGCGCCATCTCGCAAAATATAATGATCTTCCACCTTTACACACTGCAACTCCGGCATGGGAATCGGATCCATTTTAGGTGGCGCCGCCTCCCCGTTTCGCAGTAGCTTGCGGGTATTTGAGCATTCAGAATTGGTACAACCAAAATACTTGCCAAAGCGCCCCGTTCTGAGTTGCATTTCAGAGCCGCATTTGTCGCATTCAAGTGTTGGACCATCATAACCTTTGATCTTAAAACTACCCTGCTCAACGAGATAACCGTCGCAATCGGGGTTGTTACCGCACACGTGAAGCTTTTGCGTCTCATCGATCAGATAACTGTCCATCGCCGTATTGCATTTGGGGCAACGCTCTTTGCTTAGCAACAAACGTGATTCCGCCTCATCATCAGCATCCGCGGACACCGCCTCATCGCCGGGAATCAGATTCATGGTGTTCTTACACCGCTCTTTTGGCGGCAAGTTGTAACCCGAACAACCCAGGAATACGCCGGTGCTGGCGGTCCTAATTTGCATGGGCCGCCCGCATTTTGTGCACGCAATACCCGTCGCGGTGGGCTCGTTAGCCTGCATACTGCCCTCGCCAGGGCTTTCTGCTAACTCAAGCTTGCTGCGAAAATCGTCATAAAAGGCATCCAATACATCACGCCAGTCTTTTCGGCCCTCTGCAACCTCGTCGAGATTCTCTTCCATTGAAGCCGTGAACCCGTAATCGAGAAGGTCTTCGAAGCTCTCCTGAAGACGTTGGGTCACGATGTCGCCCATTTTCTCCGCGTAAAATCGGCGGTTCTCAAGCTTGACGTAACCACGATCTTGAATGGTTGAAATAATGGCCGCGTAGGTCGATGGACGTCCAATGCCCCGCTTTTCGAGCTCCCTTACAAGGCTTGCTTCACCGTAACGGGCTGGAGGCTTGGTAAAATGCTGTGAAGGCAACAGTTCACTCAGAATAAGCGCATCACCGGTCTTGTAATCTGGCAATATCGCGTCATCGCCTTTTCGGGCCATAGGGGTTTGAACGCGTGTGTATCCGTCGAATTCGACTACTCTGCCTTTTGCTGTCATGTCGTATTCAGCGGCACTGACAGTGAGCGTCGTGCTCAAATAGCGTGCCGGTGTCATCTGACACGCTACAAATTGCCGCCATATCAACTCATACAAGCGCTGAGCGTCTCTCTCCGCGTCTTTTAGCGTCTCCGCCCGCAATCGGACGTTGGATGGACGTATCGCTTCGTGGGCTTCCTGAGCGCCTTCTCGCGCGCCGTAACGATTCGGCGCGTCAGGCAAGTACGCAGCTGAAAAATGCTCGCTAATGTAATCGCGGCAGGAAGCCACCGATTCACCGCTCAAATTTGTTGAGTCAGTTCGCATATAAGTAATATGCCCTGCCTCATAAAGACGTTGTGCCAGCGTCATCGTCTTCTTGACGCTGAAACCAAGGCGTGTGCTTGCGGCTTGTTGCAGCGTTGATGTGATAAACGGGGCTGAAGGACGTGACGTCGTTTTACGCGCCTCCAAATCCGACACCGTATACGCCGCATCTGCCAAGGCCGACACCGCCAATGTGGCATCAGACTCTGACTTTGGCTCGAATGCCTTCCCTTGGTATCTGACCACTTCAAATCGGACGCTTGGATCGCCCGTTCGCTGTAAATCAGCGTGAAGCTGCCAATATTCTTCTGGGACAAAAGCGCGAACCTCTCGTTCGCGCTCGACAATTAGGCGCACCGCTACGGATTGAACACGTCCCGCAGAAAGACCTCGCGCAATCTTTGCCCATAAAAGTGGTGACACTTCAAAGCCGACAACTCGATCTAAAAATCGTCGCGCTTGTTGCGCATAAACACGGTTGGTATCGAGCTGCGTGGGTTTAGCAAAAGACTCTTGAATCGCACGCTTTGTGATCTCGTTGAAAACCACTCGTTGGTAACGAGCGTCATCGCCACCAATGATCTCCTTAAGGTGCCATGCAATGGCCTCCCCTTCTCGATCCAAATCGGTGGCAAGATAAATAGCGTCGGCAGACTTTGCGAGCTTCTTGAGCTCATCGACCACTTTCTCTTTGCCTGGCAATATCTCGTAGCGAGCGGCCCAACCGTTCTTAGGGTCAACACCCATTCGTCGCACGAGTTGCTCTCGCTTCTTCTTAGCTTGGTATCTTAGCTTTTCATCAGGCGCCATTTTGCGGGTAATCGCCGCCTGGGCAGCACGCTCTTTTGGATCAGAGGCCGGTGCACTGCCTGCCGTAGGCAAATCACGAACGTGCCCGACACTCGACTTCACGATGAAGTCTGAACCTAGATATTTATTGATCGTCTTTGCTTTTGCGGGCGATTCGACGATAACCAGTGATTTACCCATGAGCTAACTTTTGCTTCCGACATGACATTTAAGGACGACACGATCGTCGTTGACGGCGGAGTGTACGGGACAAAGACGGGCAGAGGTCAAGCACTTAATATGAATTTGCCTATGTCAAAGCTATTCAAAACCGTGGTCACTCATTAGGGAGTCAATGACTGTGATCACCTTGTCCACGGCCTCCACGTTCCCTCTTTCGTCCCAGAAAACCGAGACATAATCTTCACTAAGCTCAACAATGTGGGCACCGTCGGGAAGCGATAGCACACTTCCTGTTAGCGGTTTTTCGAGGGGAACACTGCACCAGACGCCCAATGACCTGACCGCAACTTGGNGATGATCGAACGACAGATGTCGGTCACCGCGTCGTCGCCNGTAGGCGACGAGGGACAAGTCTGAGGGCATTCGAAATCGGGCGGGAATATCNGGGGTCGACCCTAATTTGACGATAACCCCCCTGTCCATTGCATGCTCCCTGACCTTGGCCTCATAGCGCTGAGCTTCCGACGGTAACGCAGACACCAATGGGGCAATCGCAACTGCAATAATCAATAAGATCCATACGATCGACATAGGCGCCTCTACTAGTGCTGGAAATCCGAGCGCGGTATTCTCTGCTTACTAGGGGATACCGCAGGTTTCATTATGGCTTATAAACGACTACTTGTTGCCATCGATCTGGGCGCAACATCCGATAAAATTGCAACTAAAGCTGCGACGTTGGCACGAAATCAACAGGCGGAAATTCACGTTCTTCACATTGTGGAGCCGTTGTCACTCACGTATGGAGCGGACCTTCATCTTGACACCTCGGAGCTACAAGAGGAGATCAACGAGCAGGCCGACACCCACCTTACTCGTTTGGCAGCACACCTCAACATCCCCGAGCAGCACTGCCATCTGCGAAGCGGACGACCAGAACATGAGATCCCCACTTTGGCCAAGCAAATCGGTGCCGACCTCATCGTATTGGGCAGCCACGGTAGGTGGGGTTTAGAGCTGCTACTGGGGACCACGACCGATAGCGTTCTGGGCGCTGCAGACTGCGATGTCTTGGCCGTCAGAGTCGATCGCGAAAAATAGGTTTAAGCGTAAAACCGCTCTATATCAAGCGTATCGAACGGCCAACCGAGCTCAGCTTTATCGCTACGTTGCAGGACGGGAATACGAACACCGTAAATTCTTATAAGATCCACATCTCGGCTAATATCGACCGCATTAAATGCCAAACCTAAATAATCAAGCATCTCCTCGGCCTGCTCACACAGATGACAACCCGGACTCGTATATAGTGTCAGACTCATTGAGCGAACTTTCCTCTTTCGTTGGAGTGGTAAGCAGCCAAATACCAAACTGAGCCGCGCATGGATTTATCGAAAACTCTCACCGTCTATGGCCGAAAGCCCGTTCTCGAAGCGTTAAGGGACCCTACACTCGATCCTCATCGCCTGCACCTGGCCGATAAAAATAAGCCGGGCGGAATTATAAGCGAGATCGAAACAGCCGCAAAAAAGCGGTCTATTCCAATCGCTCACCATGACCGACTGGCGTTGTCCCGCATCTCAAAAAATGGCAAACAAGACCAAGGCGTTGCGCTGGACCTTTTCTGCCCTAACTTCAGCACACTCGATATATTTCTGACGGATTTTGAGCAAAACCCCGAGAAGAAGTTCAAGGCCCTACTTTTGGACGGCATCACAAACCCGCAAAATGTCGGCATGATCATCCGATCAAGCTGTGCTGCAGGCATTGATGCCATTTTTTATCCAAAAAAATCAGTAGCCACACTGGGGCCTTTGGTCATTAAAGCGTCGGTTGGAACAGCCTTCAGAGCACCTATCGTTTTTTGTGAGGAGGCATTTAGCTGCGCGACAGCGCTCAAAGCGCGAGGCGTGCAGATCGCCGTTATGGATAGCCACGCGACGCTGTCACTCTTTGAGCATCAGAAGGAAGCGAGCACGGTTTTCGTATTGGGGGGCGAGACAGAGGGCGCCTCCGAGACAATAAAAAACGCAGCGAACTTGTCGCTGCGTATACCTATGAAGAATGGCGTTGAATCCCTAAACGTCGCTGTAACCGCAGCGCTTATCGGATTTTTAAGCCAATAAGCGCCCGCGAGGTCTACTGATCGCCGGCCACCGCCAAGTCTGGCGCCTCAGCGTTCCCATTTTCTACTGCTAACCAGGCCTGGCGCAGAACGTAAGTTCTTATCGCCTCAATTTCATTGTCATCGAGACGATCACCAAACGCGATCATACCCGTGTCGGTCAGTGCACCGTCCCGGACAATCGCCTGCCATGACTGCTCGCTGGCAGCCATAGCCGACCACCGGAGATCGGGTAATACACCAGATCCAATTGCGTAAGCACCGTGACAGAACATGCAGTTTTCAGCGAAGCGCTGCATTCCTAACTGCCATGATCCTGCATCACCCGCGAGCGCAGCCTTAGGGGTTTCCACAACGTTGTAATCGAGTGGGTTGGGCATTTCCGCAGTGCCGCCCAGCTTAAATGTAATCACCCTACCGGGTTCGGCGGAAACGGGCTTATCGAGCGCAATACCGTAAATGAGATTCGACGTACTGCCCCAACCGGATAAGACAGATACGTATTGTTCACCATCGATCTCATAGGTCATCGGAGCCGCTGATGCATCTCCCGACAACTTACTGGACCATACGCGGCTCCCAGTCGTTGCATCATAAGCAACAAACTCACCTGCTTTATTACCCTGAAAAACAAGGCCACCGTCGGTACTCAAGGTGCCTCCGTTGAACGCCTGTGGAAATGGCACCATCCAAGCTGGCGCCCCTTTTACCGGGTCCCAGGCAACTAATGTTCCACCGTCGAGTGTCTTGGTAAATTCCAGCGTGCCCTCCGGGAACTCAAACGCCCAGCCGGCAGCATAGTCGTAGCCAATATTCCAAAGAGAATTCGCGTTCTCGCCCTGCTCGGTTCGTGCGTAAACCATAGGCAACTGAACATTGGTGGGGATGTAAACCAGCCCTGTGTCAGGATTAAATGACATGGGATGCCAGTTATGACCACCTGTGGGTCCGGGGTAAACAGCAAAATTATCGAGGTCGATCGCCTCCTGTACGATGACGGGGCGGCCATTCTCGTCGACCTCGCCGGTTGTCCAGTTCTGCTCTGCAAACGGAATTGCCGATAGCAGCTCACCGTCGGCGGCATCCAGCACGTAGAAGAAGCCATTCTTAGGCGCCTGCATGACAACACGGCGCATAGCGCCGTCGACTCCCATTGGGAGCTCAGCGAGTATCATTTGCTGTGTTGCAGTGTAATCCCATTGATCGCGCGGTGTCGTTTGGTAATGCCAGCGGTAAGCGCCGGTATCAGCATCCACCGCAAGTATTGAAGAGAGAAAGAGGTTGTCATACGCGCCACTGAAGTCGCCCTCTGGGTCGCGCACCGACGCGTTCCAGGGTGAGCCATTACCGACGCCTATCAGCACCTGATCATTCACCGTGTCATACACAATCGAGTCCCAAACCGTGCCGCCCCCACCGTCTGTGGTCCACGCACCGGTATCCCCCCAGCTGTCGTTTGCCAGCTTAGCGAAGATCGCATCTGAAGCTGCGCCATCCGGCTCTTTGTTGGGGTTCGGTACGGTGTAGAAGCGCCAAGCCTCCTCACCCGTTTCGACATTATAAGCCGTCACGTAACCTCTCACGCCCAGCTCAGCACCTGAGTTCCCAATGATGACCTTGTCTTTGAAGACCCTGGGGGCACCTGTGATGGTATAGGGCTTGGATTGATCTACCGTGACATTACTCCACAAGACCGCGCCCGTTTCTGCATCAAGCGCTTCCAAGCGCCCGTCAAATACGCCAACGAATACTTTGCCGTTGTGCACGGCAACGCCTCGGTTCACAACGTCACAACAGCCCTTAGCCGCGTCTTCACCCGAAACCTGAGGATCATAGGTCCACAATTCCTCACCCGTCTTCGCGTCGATTGCATAGACGACAGACCAAGAGCCTGACACATACATCACCCCGTCAACGACAATCGGCGTTGCTTCAGCGCCACGTGGTTTATCCATCGTGTAAACCCAACCAACGCCCAACTCTTGAATGGTGTCTCCGTTGACCGAGGCCAAAGAAGAGTGGCGTGTCTCATCGTAGGAACCGCCGTAGCTCAGCCACATCTCAGGCTCTTCGGCTGCATTCATAAGTCGTGCCATATCAACCGCAGCGGCGCCATTCTCTGGAGCCACACCCGCCTCGGAGGCAATATCAGCAGGCGCGTCNGAGCCACCACACGCAGAGAGCATGGCAATGGTAAACAGACTTGCAAAAACGTTTTTTGTAGACATCCAAGNGTCCTCAGAGTTTTGTTGTTATTTCCCTGAGTCTAGCCAATGTCGGAAGGATGTGGAACCTCGTTTATTTGGCCAAAAAGCCCATCGCATCCTCTAAACCGCCTAGGGTCAGAGGATACATTTTTTGTTCCATCAGTTGATTTGTGATCGAGATAGATTGCGTAAATTGCCACTCATCCTCAGGAACCGGATTTAGCCAGACACACTTCTCGTATGTGCCGCGTAAACGCTCTAACCACATGGCACCTGGCTCTTCATTCCAGTGCTCGACGCTGCCACCTGGCTGGACAATCTCGTACGGCGACATAGAGGCGTCACCCACGATAACCACTTTATAGTCGTGTCCGAACTTGTGCATGACATCATGAAGTGCCGTGCGCTGGTTATGACGACGAATATTATTTTCCCAAACGTTATCGTAAAGGAAGTTGTGGAAGTAAAAGTGCTTTAAGTGCTTAAACTCGCTTCGCGCAGCTGAGAACAACTCCTCGCACACCTTAACGTGCGGATCCATCGAGCCACCCACATCTAGAAACAGCAAAACTTTAACCGCGTTATGCCGCTCCGGAACCATCTTGATATCTAAAAATCCGGCATTTCGAGCCGTCGAGCTAATCGTGTCGTCGAGGTCGAGCTCATCGGCTGAGCCCGTTCGTGCAAACTTCCGCAGGCGACGCAGCGCCACTTTGATGTTTCGGGTACCAATTTCTACACCATCATCGAGGTTTTTAAAGTCTCGTCGATCCCAAACCTTAACGGCTTTCTTGTTCTTACCTTGTCCGCCGACCCGAATGCCTTCAGGGTGAAAACCGTCATTACCAAACGGAGAGGTTCCGCCGGTACCGACCCATTTGTTTCCTCCCTCGTGGCGCTTTTCCTGTTCCTCGAGCCGTTTTTTAAACTCGTCAATCAGCTTTTCTAGCCCGCCCAGCGACTCGATCTTGGCTTTGTCTTCCTCCGAAAGCTGCTTGACGAACTCAGAGCGAAGCCAATCGTCAGGAATTAAGGCTTCGATCACATCGTCGACCCCCTCCAGATCACGAAAGTGCAGACCAAACGCTCGGTCAAACCGGTCGTAATATTTCTCGTCCTTCACCATGACCGCGCGGGACAGGTTGTAAAAATCGTCAATGCTGCCAAAGACGAGCTGCTTGTTCATTGCAGCAAGCAAGTCCAATAGCTCTCTTGGTGTTACGGGAACACCGCCATCTTTTAGCGCCTGAAAGAAATTGACGAGCATCGAACTACCCCTTACTGATTACTCTCACGACGGTGCATGAACGCCAATCGCTCAAGGAGTTGCACATCCTGCTCGTTTTTCACAAGTGCACCATAAAGTGGTGGGATTGCTTTGGACTGATCACGGTTCTTGAGCACTTCATCCGGAATATCGTCCGCCATGAGGAGTTTCAGCCAGTCGATTAACTCAGAGGTTGAGGGCTTTTTCTTCAAACCTGGAATTCCGCGTAGCTCAAAGAATACCTCGAGCGCTTCCTGCACAAGGTCTTGCTTAATGGTGGGGTAATGAACATCAATAATCTGCCGCATGGTGTCGCGGTCTGGAAAATTAATGAAGTGGAAGAAGCAGCGGCGCAAGAACGCGTCAGGCAATTCTTTCTCGTTATTTGACGTGATAATGATAATGGGCCGGTGCTTCGCTTTAACAGTCTCTCCCGTCTCGTAGACAAAGAACTCCATCTTATCGAGCTCTACCAGCAAGTCATTTGGAAACTCAATATCGGCTTTATCCACTTCATCGATAAGAAGAACCACTTGTTCGTCGGCATCAAATGCTTCCCAGAGCTTCCCGCGCTTGATGTAGTTAGCGATGTCGTGCACACCCTCTCCACCCAACTGCGAGTCGCGCAGTCGGGAAACCGCGTCATACTCATACAGGCCCTGTTGTGCCTTGGTCGTAGATTTGATGTGCCACTGAATCAGCTTCATTCCCAAACCGCCGGCAACTTCCTCTGCAAGCATGGTTTTGCCGGTACCCGGTTCTCCCTTGATGAGCAGTGGCCTTTGCAACGCAACCGCGGCATCTACCGCCATGCGGAGATCGTCAGTTGCTACGTAGTTTTCGGTTCCGGTGAATTTCATTTTACAGCTCCCTACAGTCGAGACGTGAGACTAACGGATGATGTGGTGGTTTTCGAGATGTTTTACCCAGTGGGACGCTATTTGAGATCAGTACGCTTATAGACGAGAAGTAGACAGCCGCGCCCAAATTAGACCGCAGATCACGCCGGTCACTGCACCGGCGCCTAGCATCATAAGTGCGCCACCCGCTGCTTCGAGCCCACCGGCAAATAACCAGTTGAACAAGGCTGTGACCAAGGCAGGCGCCAAGGTTTCTGCCTCGCTTGACGCGTAACTGGGCACCAGCAGCACCCCCGAGATCAAACCTGTTAAGGCGCAGCCCAGTCGGTATGAGAGCCCCGAGAGCAGCATACGGTGAATGAGCCTCGCACCCGCGCAGGCTGCGACGATGTAGATGGCCATGGCGAATACGTAACTGATCGATGTCATCATGACCGCGCGAACTCCGCAGGTGGTAGTTGAAGGTAATAACCAACTTCAGCAATGGCGGCTAGCACCTCGCTGCCCGAGCATCGGACCAGTTGCCGCTCTGGCACCAGATCCAATTCCACAACATCTCTCAACTCACCTAACAACGACAAGAGCGCCTCGGGGAGTTCTGCCACATCCTGATCGGCCGGCACGAACAAATACGTATCCGCCTTGCGCTGACCTGCGAGCACTCTCACCAACATACAACTATTCCTTTGAACCCTATTAGCTTACCGCAATGAACCGGTCAGTAACTCGCCTTAGGTAAAACGAGAGAGTGACAGCTCTCACCACAACAAATATAACCATCGCCCACCAAAGACCTTGCAGGCCCAGGGTATCGCCAAGGCACCAGACGGCGGCCAGAAACACCATTACCGACAGTATAGACGCGTCCCGCATTTCTCGTGTCTTGGACGTTCCAATAAAAACACCGTCTAGTTGGAATGCCGGGAACGACGCGAAGACATAAACAGCACAAATCGATAAGAGCGTCCTCGATAAAACAATGACCTCCTCGATGTCGGTAATTAACTCCACTAAAACCCCACCTGCGAGGGCAACGAGCCCCGCCAGAACAAACGCCGTCAGGCCCGCAAGAACGGTTGTTTTGCGCAGTGCGGCATCAAAAAACGGCTTGTTTTTTGCGCCATAACTTTGCCCGGCTTCTGCTTCTGCCACGTAAGCAAACCCATCTAAGAAAAAAGCGGTAAACGCCATTATTTGCAACACAATGTGGGTTGCACCTAAGGCAACCACACCGTACTTCGCCGCCTCGTTGGTAAAATATGCAAAGGCAAAAACAAGTAGTAACGTGCGTATCATAATGTCGATATTTGCACGGATTAAGGCTGACATTTCCGACAAGTCACGGATCCGTTGCCAAGGCCAGAGGGCACTGACAGTGTCCCCGGCCTCGTACACTTGACTCAGGTGAGCTCGGAGCCGATAGAACGCAATGAGACAGGTGCTTATCTCGGCAATCACGGTTCCTATGGCAATTCCCTGGGCGCCAAGCCCGAGTACGCCCGCAGCGATAATATCGAGGAGCATATTCAGGGCGTTGAGAAAGACCTGCAACCTCAGAAGCTCTCGAGACTCGCCCAAGCCGATCCACACGCCCATAATGACGAAGATGACGAGCGTCGCAGGTGCGCCCCAAATTCGCGTAAAGAAGTATGTCTTTGCCACACTTTCGACCCCCTCATCCCCAGATAAGAGTGCAAAACTAAGTGTGCCAATCGGTAACTGCAGTAGAAGAAGTGTGCCTCCCACCACGAGTGCCATGAGGCAGGCCCGCCCAAAAATTACTCGCACCTCCTCTTCATCGCCCGCGCCAAATGCCCGCGCAACAAACCCGGTCGTCCCCATGCGAAGAAAACCAAAGCTCCAGTAAACGAATGAGAAAATCAGTGCGCCGAGGGCGATTGCCCCAAGATCTACTACCGATCCTGTATTCCCGATAACAGCCGTATCGACAAGCCCCAATAACGGTACCGACGCATTTGCCAAAATAAAGGGCCACGCCATGGCAATGAGATCGGCATAGTTTTTGGGTTCTGGANGTTTNNTGCTGGCACCNGCGTCCTCGGCTCGCGTATTCACGNAAAGGGGCTAGCTCGTTGGTGNGGTGGCGGTGTTAAGTGACTCGAGNAACTCAGCCACGATAATNTCGTACCGCCATCCCGAAAGCTCTTTCGGTANNGGGATCGTCTGCTTTNTTGCCTGAATAAGCGACTCAAAGTCTCGTGTCGATAACAAAAGTTGAGGCGCAACACCCAGNACATNNGCGAGTGCTTGGACTCGCTNCGTCATAGTGGCGATCCAATCGCGCTCGATCCCTCGCGCNGGCGCNGGCCAGATCACNTCGGTCGTGGAGCCGCNGAGCGACNCNNAAATGATCGAGATTAGCTTCTCGCCACGNTTGCGAATAATCGCCTCCTGAAGGCCCTCTATTTGCTTNAGTTGTGAAATATGNTCAGGCGCTCGGCGAGCGAGTGCNACCATGACCTTGTCGGGTAAAATCCAAGTCCGAGGCCTGTCTAGGCGTTGCGCTTCACCTTCTCGCCAAGCAATAAGCGCCGAAAGNATNGCNTGCTCACTNGTACTTAACTTCCANGCCGACTTAAATTTGCTCGCAACGCCCCTGCCACCCGGTTTTTGATTNGCGGTATCCTCNTAAACCCAANCGAGTCGCCCAGATTCNTCTGCCTCGTCATGCAGNTTCTCACCGATCTTGCGCAGATGGCTTACATCAAGCGCTGCATAATTGAGTTGCTTGTCAGTCAGAGGACGTTTCAACCAATCTGAAGTGGTCTCNTCCTTTGATATTTCAACGCCGACAAACTGCTCAACCATCGGCCGNTAGCCAACGCCAAAGCCGTATCCNAGNNANCCCATCACCCGCTGTGTATCGAAGAGNGGCGTNGGAAGGATNCCGAGCCAGTGNGCAAANACTTCTAAGTCTTCGCTTGGACTNTGTAAAAGCTTGACGATGGACTCATTTAACAGCAGCACCTTGAGTCCGGAAAAGTCAGAAAGCTCTGTAGGATCNAGTAGATATGAAACATCTCTCCAGCAAAGNTGAACTAAGGCNANTTGCGGATAAAACGTATCTCGCCGCCGAAACTCCGTGTCGACAGCNACGAAGCGCTCGCTTTCGTGTTCCGCAAGAACCTCATTGAGTCGCCTATCGGATGTAATTAATTCAAANGTCATTCTGGGNTCACCACTTTTCTGCCGCCCAATGCATGAGCAAGTGTCGTTGCGTCGATATATTCGAGTTCGCCACCNAGNGGNACACCNTGGGCAATCCGGCTCACAACGATTTNATTGCGATTCGCCATTTCAGCAATGTAATGCCCGGTGGCCTCNCCCTCGACCGTTGGATTCGTTGCNAAAATAACCTCGCTTATTGTCTCTTGCTCNAGCAGAACCTCTAAGCTGTCCAAACCTAGCTCCTTTGGGCCAATACCATCGAGGGGTGATAAATGCCCCATAAGAACNAAATAAAGCCCGCGGTAACTTCCGGTGTGCTCAATCGCCAGAACATCGGCCGGTGTCTCAACNACGCACAGGAGTGAATCGTCCCGCTTGGGATCACCGCAGATCTCACAAATGGTGAGCTCGGTNAAGTTCCGGCATCGCTGGCATTGCTGGACGCGCGAAAGCGCNGCCAANAAAGCCTCGCCCAACGACTCGGCTGCCTNTCGATCTCTTTCCAATAANTGGAGCGTCATACGCTGCGCAGATTTGGGGCCCACGCCAGGGAGATGNCGTAAAGCATCGATTAAATCCTGAATCGCGGGACTCATTTTCATTNAGACATCGCTCCTTGCATCATAGCTCTGTCAGNGGCGGCTTNACCGAATTAGGTATCACGACGGCNTCAAAATCAACGAGTAGTGCCGACAAACAATCGTCTTCCTCCAGCGCTGTCTGAGCGGCCTGCAGACGCTGCTGCTCTAGAATTTCACGATGCCNNGCNGGTGTATTGTCGCTCGTCGCTNCAATTGACACTNGNACNTCAACCNCATCTNCNANCATTCCTTCCATGGCAGACGCCAAGCCTCGCTGATGTCGCTCGTTATACAAGGTTGCATTATCTTGAGCGATGGCAAAGCAAAGCGTTCGGTCGTAGGCCTTAATGAGCTCGAAATGCGACGCAACGTTGTGTATCACGCCCTTGAGGTCCAAGCCGTTAAAGAAGTCGGGCCAAGAGCCTGGCGTTGGCAAGTCATCGTCAGGCGCTTTAGCGCCCTCAGGAATTGGGCTTGCCTGTTGCTCGACACAGCGATCGGAGTCGTCATTATCTTTCACGACAACCGCAGGTGTTTCCTCAGCACGCGATACGCTCTCAGCGTTGGGCTCCTCAGAGATTCCAGATGGGCTCGAACCGTGATTTCGGTTTGAAGCATGCGTGCCATCTCCTGCGACGTTATTCCCACTACCTCGGTTCCCGCCGATAGCCGAATCGGGCTTGGAAGCGCTCGATGGCGGCACGACAGATGAGTCAGACGCCGCGGCATCAGTAGGTAAATCAGAGCGTCCCAAGGCTGTTGGTGCAACCTGAGTTGACGGTACCGGAGTCACCACCGGCATCACCGGTGGTTCAGACTTTTTTGCTGGGGGTGCCTCGTGAGCATCAGAAATGATGACCGCCGGACGGAAGGCAATCATCCGTAAAACCGCCATATCAAGACCACTTCGTGGATCCGATGCAAGAACAAGGTCGCGCTTACTCGCAACCGCCATTTGCCAAAGTAACTGTGTGTCGTCGGTTGTCAGGTGCTTGGCCAGCTCCTGTAATCGAGAAAACTCTGGTGAGGCCTCGTCTAAGCTGCCTGGTACGGCCTGCTCAATCGCAATTTGATGAAGAATTCCACTCAACTCGTCGAGCGCTCCGGAGTAATCAGGCGAATGTGTTGCCAAGTCGTCAACCACGGCTAAGGCCTGCTGCACATCGCTCGTTGAAATGGCCTGGAGTAAATCCAACACTTTGGTACGCGAGACCGTACCCAACATTGCACGGACGTCATCACCGACCAACTTCCCGGATCCATGGGCAATAGCTTGATCCGTCAAAGACAAGGCATCGCGCATTGAACCCTCGGCGCCCCGGGCTAACAGGGCCAGCGATTCGTCATCAAAGCTTACACTTTCCTCGCTCAAAACATGTTTCAGGTGCTCTATTATTTGCCCAGGCACCATGTTCTTCAGATTAAACTGCAGACAACGCGATAAGACGGTGGCTGGGAGTTTTTGTGGATCTGTTGTCGCTAACAAGAATTTAACGTGCGAGGGTGGCTCCTCTAACGTTTTGAGTAGCGCATTAAAGCTGTGGTTGGACAGCATGTGCACTTCGTCTATCANGTAGATTTTGAAACGTGATCGTGTCGGCGCGTACTGCACGTTATCGAGTAGTTCTCGTGTGTCCTCNACCTTNGTGCGCGATGCCGCATCAACTTCCAGCACGTCAACGCTTCGGCCCTCNGCAATTTCAACGCAACTTGCGCACACGCCGCAGGGCGTTGCAGTAACGCCCTCTTCGCAATTGAGGCTTTTTGCGATAAGTCGAGCAACCGTCGTCTTACCCACACCACGCGTGCCCGTAAAGAGGTAAGCATGGTGCAGGCGCTCTGACTCCAACGCGGTCGTGAGTGCCCTCACTACGTGCTCTTGTCCTACCATCTCTGAGAAGTTGGATGGTCTCCACTTTCGCGCAAGAACTTGATAACTCATAGTGTGCCCGATGGTTATATGGAGGTGACTCGAACAGCCACACCTCGGCACCCGAGTTGATAACTACCGTTGCTCCCTTCCGGGCCTGGCGGGGTTCGCTACCTATCGCTGCGAGGGGACCGTTCGAGCCACCATAACGCTTGCCGCTGGGCAAGGTCGCAAAGTGTCTCGAAATCGTCCTCCCTAAGCAAGTGAATAAGCGATAAATGGTAGTCATTGTCGACGTAGACAGTAAGCGGGCACAGTCGCACTCCAATGTTAATATTGATAACATATAAGTTAATGCTGTTAACATGGGACTTGACCATGACGCCACGATTCTTCTTTACAACACTCTTCAGTGCTTTAGGCGCTGCGGGTATCGTCATTTTTGGCTCAAACGCAATAGAAGCCAACGTAAAACCCACGATCTCTAGCGAGGCGCAACCTTTACCCGTGAAGGTGACGCCCTACAACCTCGAGGAGAGCTACTCCGTCACGACTCGCTTTCTTGGCGTCGTGGAGGCCGCGACCGACAGTAATGTGGGCTTTGAGGTGGCGGGCGTGCTCGCGAGCCTCACAGCAAAGGAAGGCGACTTTGTAACTACCGGTCAAGTATTGGGTGAACTTGATACTCGACAGCAGCGCGCCGCACTGTCTCTGGCGCGTGCACAAGAAAAAGAGGTTGCTGCACAACTACGACTGGCCGAATTAAATTACGAACGGGTCGATGCCCTGTTAGACCAATCGCTGGTTTCGCAGCGTGACGCTGATGATGCCCGTTTAACTCTTCAAGCAATCAGCGCCCGCCTCGAAACGACTCAAGCAAGCGTTCGTAATGCGGAAATCGTGATCGAGAAGAGTCGTTTAGTTGCACCCTTCGACGCCGTCGTTTCACAAAAGATAAGTGAACCTGGAAGTATCATAGGCCCAAATGTCCCTGTCCTCAGATTAGTTTCGGTCGGTGAGCGTGAAGCTCATGTCGGCATCTCCCCAAAATTTGCGGATATTGCGCTAGTAGGACAGGAATACACCTTATTGGTAGAGGGCAAGGCGATAACCGCCAAACTGCGAAGCATAGGCGCTGATGTTGACCCCCAGACGCTTACGGTCTTAGCTGTTTTAACGATTCCTGAGGAACATGCCTTGCGAGTGGGTCAAACGCTTGCCCTGGCGTTTGTGGAGCGCGTGCAATCCAAAGGTGGCTGGCTCCCAATAACCGCGCTTCTTGAGGGCGACAAGGGTCTCTGGACCGTTCTCGTTACCAAGGAAAATGCTGAAGGCGAGACCGTCACTGCGCGAGAGAGTGTGGAAGTTGTCCACAGCGAAGGCGATCGCGTCTTCGTCCGTGGAACCGTAGCAAACAAAACGAATGTCATTGCATCGGGCATGCAACGCCTCAGCCCGGGGTCACCCGTTGAGATCGTCCCTGACATTCGCACCGTTAACTGAGTACGCCCATGATTGCCACAAGCCTCTACCAAAATGGGCGTTATCTCGCCCTGCTCATACTGTCCATCATTGTCGTTGGGGTGACTTCCTACAGCAGCTTGGGACGCCAGGAAGACCCCTCGATCACCCCGTTTGTTGCCTCAGTTCAGACTTTTTACCCCGGCGCCAGTCCCGCGCGAGTGGAGAGTTTGGTGACAAAGCCACTCGAAGATGCCCTGCGCGAACACCCAGATGTAAAGGAGATCGACTCGACTTCGATTAATGGCGTGTCGAGCATCATCATCGAGGCGGATTACTATTTATCTCGCGCTGATATAAAACGTGTCTGGTCGGAACTGCGGGGCAAGGTCGATCGCGTTGCCGCTGACCTTCCTGATGGCGCGACAAAACCTGTTTTTGATGACGACCTCTTCACCAGCTTTGTCAAAATCGTGGCCGTAAGCACCGATGAAGGCGTCGACATCTCGCCCTCTCTGCTGCGACGTGAGGCACTTCGTCTCGCCGACGCGGCGCGTAAAGTGCCGCAGACCAGGCGCGTCAAGCATTATGGCCTGCCCGATGAAGAGATTAATGTTGAGATTGACGGCACTGCACTGAGCACGCTGGGTCTCTCTATCGAAGATGTAGCGAGAACGCTTTCGCTGGCCGACGCGCGAGTACCTGCTGGCAAACTCGCGGCACCTACCACAGCGTTAACCATCGAGGTCTCAGGCGATTTTGACAATGTAGAGGCGGTTAGAGAAACCTTCATCAAGTCAGATCGCGATAACCTTACGGGGCTTCGAATCAGTGATATCGCGACGGTAAGCAAGTCAGAATCCAATCCACCATCCCGTTTAGCCTTATCTAACGGACGCAGATCTGTGCTGCTTGCTGTCGAGATGAAAGAGGGCTATCAGGTGGATCGATACAGCGCAGCTTTCGATGCGTTTCTAGAGGCGTATCGCGCTGATGCTGCTGAGGGCCTGAGTATTGAGACTACGTATGATCAGAGTGGCTACACTGAAGCTCGACTCGCAGGCGTAGCCTCTAACATCGTTGCAGGCATCACCATCGTTGTTGCCGTACTTTTTATTACCCTCGGATGGCGTGCGGCCCTCATCGTCGCCGTCAGCCTTCCTCTGTGCACCTTGTTATCCATGTTGGTGTTGAACTACTTAGACGTCCCAATCCATCAGCTATCACTGACGGGGCTAGTCGTCGCGCTTGGTTTGTTGGTAGATGGCTCGATAGTCGTCACCGATGAAGTCCGGAAAAATCTGCTCCGAGGAGACGATCCGCTAGAGGCTTTGCAAAAGGCCGTGAATCGTATGACGGTCCCGCTCGTCAGTGCCACGGCCACCACTGTTCTCGCCTTTACCCCCATGGCGATATTAGAGGGCCCCTCCGGTGACTTTTTGGGGAGTTTGGCGACCTGTGTCATCGTAATGCTTATCATGAGCCTATTGCTCGCACTCACTGTGACGCCGGCGCTCGGCGGTCGTTTATTGCCTGGTGCCCTAAGCGAGAATCCTAGTTGGTGGCGGTCAGGGATTGTCTTGCCACGAACAAAAGACCTGTTCGCAGCGTCAATCGACTGGTCACTGAAATACCCCATGGCATCAGTACTTCTCGCCGCTTCCATACCACTGCTGGGGTTTGCCAGCGTATCCACCTTGACCGAGCAATTTTTCCCGGGCACCGATAGAGATCAGTTGTACTTGCGGGTAGAGATGCCAAAAAGCGCAGGAATTGAGTCAACGCTCGAACTTGTCCGAAAGCTTGATGATGACCTCAAGGCTGAGCCCTTAATACGCCGAGTTGATTGGTCTGTTGGCGAGAGCCCCCCTGCTTTTTACTACAATTTGCGCTCCAACAAACGTAACGCGCCGGACTGGGCCGAGGGCATGGTCCTTACCCGGGATGAAAATCAAACCAATGCGTTAATTCGACGCCTTCAGAAAGACTTCGATCGCAAGTATCCATTAGCACAAATACTCGTACTGGGGATTGATCAAGGTCCACCTGTTGATGCGCCCTTGGAGGTGATTCTTTATGGGCCAAATACACACACACTCCGTGTTTTAGGAGAGCAATTTCGGCAGCGATTACAGGAGCTACCGGACATTAC
>NZIJ01000042.1 GCA_002689915.1 Halieaceae bacterium
GGGGTTTACCATCGTTTTCATCTCCAAGACATTGCCATTGGGATCGGAGATAAAAAAGGTCTCTTGTTCAAACTCAGTCCCTTTGAATCGTCGATAAGGCGGGTCTAGATAATCAAATTGACTGCTTTCGATGCGCTTCTTGAGTGCCTGAAACTCATCCTCAGGCATGTGCGCACCAAAATGTGGAACACTAACATTGCCCATATCAACATCGTGGCGAACGCCGGGGAGGCGCTCCTCGCTCTGGTGCAGGGTCAACTCGTTTCCCCAGAAGTTGATATCGATCCATCTGCCTTTTTCGCTGTTACCGCTCGCACAGCCCAATACCTGAGTGTAAAAAGGCAGTGTGTCGGCTAAGTCCCCTGCCGGTACCGCTAAGTGGAACGTGTTTGACATAACAATTCTCTTCTTATTTTTCGAATCCGTACTTAACGGAGATGGTGTACGAACTCACCAGCAAAAACGAGCACTTTATTTGTCGAAAGCCCACTAGGGCAAAAACTTCTCTAACTTAAGTACCCACCATTTTGCCCGCGCTTTATAGCGGGACGCCGCCGACACAGTTTGCAGCGTCCTCCAAGCAGCACAGTCACATCATGATCACAGTTAAACGCCGTTTGGGGTCGTTGCGGTGCCCTCATCACGACACTCTCATCGCGACAGTCACTGTAGTGGTAGTGCGGGGTTATCGCATTCGAGCCAGCTCAAGTATCTCGCTTTCAGAGGACCGTGAGCACAACAAAACGACATTCCGAGCCTTCGGAATGAATGTAAGGCTCAAGCCGAATCTGCTCAAGGCACACAGATTTTGTCGCGTGCAACTCCACAACCAAGTCAACAAAATGGGTGGCTCTCCAGTAATCGTCTCTGACTGTAAAAATAACCAAACCGCCTGCGCGAGTAACACGGACAAGCTCACGAACCGCATCGGGCTTTACGTGCGTAGAGGTGAAGGTGCCGATGCAGGTCACCGCATCAAAACTGTTTGAGGCCAACTCGAGCGTATGGTTCATATCCATCATGTGAAGCGCATCGTAAACACGTTTCTCTTGCGCTTTTGCGAGCATCCCCGAGGAATAATCAATGCCCGTTATGTTGGGTACGCCAGCCCCTTTCAAAAGCGATCCAACCAATCCGGTTCCGCAGCCTGCATCTAAAACTCGCAGGTCGCTCAACTTCATAGACGCACAAAGCAAGTCCACTGCTTTTTGTGGGCTCGTGTAACCCCACTCTTCAAGCAGCTCGTCGTCGTAGCGTGCTGCCCATCCGTCATAAACCTCCATCAGCTCATCTGTCGATTCTGCTGATAAGATTTTGACGTGAATATCTGCCTGCTCACCCATAAACTTCACCGAGTCTTATATTCGATCGCGCTGCTTCGTTACCGCTACGAACTCTTCAGCGACTCCCAAAGGCCAGATCGCTCACTGTCAGCCAAAGGAATACAAACCCACACATCAGCATTACCAAAACGAAAGCGCGCTCTGTCTCGTTCTTAAACCCCCGCCTCTCCAAATGGAATTTCTTTAACACAGTAACCGGGGTTTTGCGCTAAGTCCAAAGACCCACGTACTGCCCCAACTTCAACTCGCTGAGGGCACTCGACTCATAGTCGTGAGAAAACCTGGACGAGGCTACGCCGCCACCGACTTTTTTCGATACTCTAGGCGCTGAAATCGGCAACCAACCCCAAGAGCGTAGTCATGAACCAGCGGCAAAATCCCGAGCATTATCAGTCTGTCAGTGACGATATCCTTGTAGACACTGGGGCCATCAATCCGATGCACCCCGAGATATACCAGCGACTGAAGGGATTTGACCTCGGTTCGACCAACGCGTGGACCCGAGGACAGCCATTTGACTACTACAAACGAATGCGTGAAGAGTCTCCCGTTATGTGGACGCCGGGCCGAAAGCCCACCTCCGGGTTCTGGTCAGTGTCACGCTACGACGATGTAAAGCACGTTGAACTCAACCCCGATATTTTCTCGTCGCAGCGCGGAAGCATGCATATGGCGGTTTTACCACCAAGTGGGAAGGCCGATCGCTTAATGTACGCGGCGCACAACTCACTCATCAATCTAGACGCCGACATACACCGAGACCTCAGAATTCAACAGTCTGAATTCTTCTTCCCAAAATACGTTGAAACCTTGAAGGCAAGAGTCGGCGCAAAAATAGATGAGCTGCTAGACAATATGGAGCGGCAGGGTCCAGAGGTCGATTTCGCCAAAATGTTCTCGACCGAGCTGCCAATGTATACGCTCTGCGAGATGCTGGGTGTCGACGAGGAAGACCGTCCAAACATCATTAAGTGGATGCATTATTTGGAGCTTGCGCCACAATTTCTAACACACCCCTTCCGGATGTTCATGGCGGAACCTATGTTTCTTTTCCGCTTCAATCAAATGCTGGAAGATATGTTCGACTACGGCGAGCGTGTCATGGCGGACCGAATTAAAAATCCACGAGAAGATCTGCTGACTGTTATTGCAAACGCGACGCTCGATGGGAAGCCGCTCTCTCAGAACTACCTAGACGGGTCATGGCTTCTTATTATTTTCGCGGGCAACGATACGACGAGAAACTCCCTCTCAGGCACCATACGACTTCTAACCGAATTCCAAGACCAAAGACAAATGGTCATCAATGACCCCTCGCTCATTGAGCGCATGTCGCACGAGGCCTTACGAATGACGTCACCGGTCATGCATATGCGCCGGACAGCGACTCAAGACACTGAAATCGCCGGACAAAAGATCGCCGAAGATGAAAAAGTCATCATGTGGTATGGCGCTGCGAATAGAGATCCCGCTGTTTTCCCAAACCCAGACGTCTTTGACATGACACGCAAAAACGTAGAGAAGCACGTAGCATTCGGTCACGGTGTGCATCGGTGCTTGGGCAATCGCATTGCTCAGATGCAGCTCAATATGGCCTACGAGCGCATTCTTGAGCGCTTCCCCAATATCCATTGGACGGGTAAGCAGAAAATAGAGCCCATCATCCTCGTGCACGCCATATCAAGCCTGAAAGTGAATCTTTATGGCAAGGGAGCCAAACGTCCGACTCAAGTTTCTGTGCCTGGGTGAGCGCCGGGCGCATCACACCAGCTGGGTTGAGATGGGGAGCTCCGTCGTGTTTTTGATCTCTGTCACTGCAATGTGGGAGTGCATCTCGCGAACTAGGTCACCGCTTAACAGCGTGTTCCTTACGAAGTCCTCGTAGTGTCGAACGTCACGGCAGATAATCTTTAGTACGTAGTCCCATATGCCCGCCATCGTGTAGCATTCGACAACTTCTGGGTGTCGCTCAACCTCGCGCTCGAACGTCAACAAGTTTTGCCTGCCGGTCTGAGTCAAATTCACCGTGGCAAAAACAACGATCTCCATGCCCAGAGCCTTCCTGTCCAAAAGGGCCACACGCCCTTGAACCACCCCTTCCTCCTCTAGCCGGTTAATACGCCGCCATATCGGTGACTGTGAGCTATTTAAGCGCTCGGCAAGCGCCGCCGTAGACACGCTCGAATCTTGCTGTAGAGACGACATAATTGCGACGTCCTGCTTACTCCACTTCCCAGACATAATTAGTCCAATAACTCCAATTGAACGGAAAAAATATTCATTAAATGAGCGAATTTCAATAAAAAAGAAATATTTTTTCTCTTATTAAGACAGACAATTCGATCAGAAAAGAGGCCAAAAAAGCCCTCTAGGGGACAGCGCATGCTCGCTCAAAAGATCGTAAGCGACACTTGTGCACGCGTCGTCGCTTTAGTGC
Organism: Halieaceae bacterium; assembly: GCA_002689915.1. Taxonomy (GTDB): domain Bacteria; phylum Pseudomonadota; class Gammaproteobacteria; order Pseudomonadales; family Halieaceae; genus Luminiphilus; species Luminiphilus aquimaris. Next base: position 3,781 of record NZIJ01000042.1, read on the forward strand.
GGAACTTGAACTCAACAAACATCTCTCACTGCAAACTTAAACATCTGAGGAATCCATGAATAGCTTTACTCACCCCGAGTTCTCCGATCATGAGCGTGTTGTATTCGTTAACGATAAACCATCGGGGCTGCGAGCCATCATTGCGGTACACGACACCACAAAAGGGAGTGCCATTGGAGGGTGCAGGATGTGGCCTTACGACAGCGCCGATGCAGCCCTCACCGATGTTCTCCGTTTGTCGCGAGGTATGACCTATAAAAATGCACTCGCAGGTATTAACAGCGGCGGCGGAAAATCCGTCATCATCGGCAACCCAAAGACCGACAAGACACCCCGCCTCTTTCAGGCAATGGGCGAAGCCATCGGGTCACTCGGAGGCAGGTATATCGCAGCAGAAGACAGCGGCACCACACCTGCGGATATGGCTGTCATGGCTGAGTCAACACAGTTTGTTGCGGGCCTCGACTCAGATTCCAATAGCGGCGACCCCTCTCCAAGTACTGCACTCGGTGTTTTTTTGAGTATTCGTGAGGCAGTCCGCTTTCGATTTAATGAGTCCGCACTTACCGGGCTTAGGGTGAACATTCAGGGCTTAGGAAAAGTTGGATATGAACTGGCGCGACTGCTCATTGACGAGGGGGTAGTAGTGACCGCTAGCGATATTAATGACGACAACTGTATCCGAGCAAACGAAACACTCGGGGTAAAGATTGCAAGCAATACTGAGCTTATGAGTGAGCCCTGTGAGGTATTCGCTCCCTGCGCGTTAGGTGGCGTCATAAACCAGTGGTCTATTCCGACGCTCAACACCGCAATCGTTGCCGGTGCGGCTAACAATCAATTACTCACCAGTGACGATCACCAGGCAGCAGATCGAGCGGGCATTCTCTATTGCCCCGACTACCTCATCAACGCTGGCGGTGTCATCGATGTTTATCATCGGCGTCAAGGCGCCTCTCAAGCTGTCATTGATTGTGACATTGCCAATATTCCGGGTCGGCTGAGATCGGTGCTTGAGGAAGCCAAGTCACGAAGCATGTCCTCTGAAGTGATTGCGCAAGAGCGTGCTGAGCAACTAATCAGCGCGGCTCTGCCGGCACCGGAAGTTACCGAAGCGGCCTAGCGAGGGTTGGAATTTGATAATGGGGTGGCTGACGGGTCTTGAACCCGCTACCTCCGGAGTCACAATCCGGTGCTCTACCTGGTGAGCTACAGCCACCACTGATTGGGACGCTTCCCAAGGCTTTCAGCCGTGTCGATGTGGCCGAAAAAAGTGGTCGGGGAGGAGGGATTCGAACCCCCGACATCCTGCTCCCAAAGCAGGCGCGCTACCAGACTGCGCTACACCCCGAAATTCGCGACGTGATCATCACCTCGCGGGCGGCGAGTCTACAGCTTTTCTTGCCGGCGGGTCAATTGCAGTAATCGACTTTCGCATACATTTGAATTCTGAAAGAATTGCGCCACTCAACGGGGGGAATTTTTATGCCAGCCACGCTTTTGGATGGAAAACACGTAGCGCAATTGACCGAAACCGACTTGGCAGAACGCGTCGCCGCGCTCAAGGCTAAAACGGGAGACCGAACGCCAGTTCTCGCGACCATTTTGGTCGGTGATGATCCTGCATCTGCCACGTACGTGAAGATGAAGGCCAACGCTTGCCGACGTATCGGCATGGAGTCAATGGCGATAGAACTCCCCTCTTCAACTAAGACCAACGATTTGCTGAGAGAAATAGAGCAACTCAATGCGAACCCCGATGTACATGGCATCCTACTCCAGCACCCTGTTCCCTCTCACATCGATGAGAGAGCAGCGTTTGACATGATTGCGCTTGAGAAGGACGTGGATGGTGTTACATGCCTGGGGTTTGGGCGTATGAGTATGGGGGAACCCGCCTATGGATGTGCCACGCCACAGGGCATTATGCGACTTCTTGAGCATTATGAAATCAAGCTTTCCGGTAAGCACGCAGTTGTCGTAGGAAGAAGCCCTATTCTAGGGAAGCCCATGGCCATGATGATGCTTCAGGCCAATGCGACAGTGACAATCTGCCACTCCCGAACCGAAAACCTAGAGGCTCATATCCGACAAGCCGACGTGATCGTGGGCGCGGTAGGTCGTCCTGAGTTCATTCAGGCTGAATGGATTAAAGATGGCGCTGTTGTGGTCGATGCCGGCTACCACCCAGGCGGCGTTGGGGATATTGAAATGGGGCCTCTCGTAGACCGCGTTGCGGCCTACACACCGGTGCCGGGTGGCGTGGGTCCTATGACGATCAATACGCTGATTATGCAAACAGTTGAGTCGGGCGAGAAGGCGTTTGCCTAGAGAGCCCACACCGGCACCCTCAAGGAATACAGTGGCTTGGAATCTGACGTAGTTTTCAAGATTGTCACGGCAAACGGTGTTCGACTCCGTCTCGCCACGCAAGGTAGTGGGCCACTCGTCATACTCTGCCATGGTTGGCCGGAGAGCTGGTACAGCTGGCGCCACCAAATTCCCGTCATTGCCAAAGCCGGATACACGGTGGTCGCCTATGACGTGCGTGGTTACGGTGAGTCAGACAAACCGCAGGAAATCGAGGCCTATACCCTGAAGGAACTGGCTGCCGATGTCCTAGGCATCGCTGACGCGCTTGGTTTTGAGCGCTTCATCACCATAGGCCATGACTGGGGCGGTCCAATCGCCCTTACGACAGCCCTACTCTACCCTGAGCGGGTTTATGCTACTGGCTCGTTGTCTGTCCCTCACTTAAATCGCCCCCCGCTACCGACCCTCGATTTATGGCGAGCAATTTATAAAGACCGATTTTTCTATCAGCTGTACTTTCTCAATGAGGGCATGGCTGAGGCCGAATTTGAGGCTGATCTTGCGACATCGTTGTTTCTCGTATACACCGCAATCGATGCTCGCGGCATGAAGCATCAACAGCAAAATAAACAAGGCGGCTTCATGGGTCTGAAAGCGGCCGACGCCAAGCTACTCGACGATATGACGCATTTTGAAACCTTCCCCAACTGGTTCTCACAGACAGACCTCGATTACCTCGTCAGCCAATTTCAACTCAGTGGAAAACGGGGGCCCTATAACCGTTATAGGGCGCAGAACCTAGATTGGGAGGAGCTTGCACACTTAAGCGGCGCCAAGATTTCCCAACCCGCGTTTTTCATTACGGGGGAATTGGACCCGGTAAGCGAATTTGTTCCTCTGAGCACGAGCTTTTTAGAGCATGTCAAAAAGAACTACGAAAACCTACTTATTGCCAAAGAGCTGCCGAATGTTGGCCACTGGACCGCGGAAGAAGCACCTAGAGACGTCAATGAAACGATGTTGGAGTTCTTAGCGCGTGTACACGACTGCGACTAAGCCCATCACCCTCGGCGCCACGTTGCACCTGACGCGCTGTCTTCGATAATGATGCCCGCCGAATTGAGCTCGTCACGAATCGCATCAGCCCTTGAAAAGTCGCGGCCAGCTTTCGCTTCAGCGCGCTCAACTAGCAGCTGATCAATCGCCTCAGCTGACAACTCGTCAGGGCGCCCTTTTGACAACCATTCGTCCGGAGACTCTCCCAGAATCCCTAACACAGCCCCACCGGCAAGGAGCGCACCTTTCGCCGCGGCTTTTTGTGACTCAGGAGCTTTGTTTAGCGTTTTGGCCAGCCGATGTAGCTCTGCAATCGCGGCGGGCGTATTTAAATCGTCAAGAATCGCTTTGAAAACAGGCGACTCGGCAGTTGCAACCCTTGTCGGTTCGATGTCAGACACATTACGCAGGGCCAAATAAAAACTATCAAGGGTCGACTGCGCGTTATCCAAGAGCGCGCTGGAGAAATTTAGGGGCGATCGGTAATGGGCTGACAGCAGTGCAAACCTCAATGTTTCGCCTGCGTAATGCTCCAGTAATTCACGGACTGTCTTCACATTTCCCAGCGACTTGGACATTTTTTCTCCGTCCATGTCGACATAGGCATTGTGCATCCACGTTCCGACAAATCCGCCCCCGTAGCCACAGCAACTTTGCGCCCGCTCGTTTTCGTGGTGTGGAAAAATGAGATCGCGGCCGCCCCCATGGATATCGATATTATCGCCGAGGTGCTGATGAATCATTGCTGAGCACTCTATGTGCCATCCGGGCCGACCACGGCCATAGTCACTGTCCCAACCCGGCTCATCGTCGCTTGACGGTTTCCAGAGTACGAAGTCTCCCGAATGCCTCTTATAGGAAGCGACCTCCACCCGAGCGCCCGCCAGCATGTCGTCGAGTTGGCGACCACTGAGCGCCCCGTAGTCGTCCATAGACGTCACATCAAATAGCACATGCCCTTCGGCAACATAAGCATGCCCTTTTTCAATTAGACGCCGAGCCAAATCTAACATCGCATCCACGTGTTCAGTCGCCTGAGGCTCCATCGATGGCGTTAGGTTATTCAAAGCGGTCATATCGGCACGGAATTTTTCCGTGAACTCTTGAGTGAGTGTCGTTATATCGATGCCACGCTCTCTCGCGGCAACGATAATTTTGTCATCAATATCGGTAATGTTGCGCGCATAGGTCACCTTGGGATAGAGCGCGTTAAGCACCCTAAACAAGGTATCGAAGACAACAACGGGCCGGGCATTGCCAATATGCACGAGGTTATAGACTGTAGGACCACAGACGTACATACGAATGTGTTCTGGATCGATGGGCTCAAATACTGACTTATCGCCGCCAGCACTGTTAGTAAGCAATAAATCAGTCATTACCTGTCCATGTATCGCGCAAACCTATAACTTTATTGAAAACGGGCTTCTCTCGTGCGTGATCGTAACGGTCGGCGACGAAGTAACCCTCTCGCTCGAATTGGAATCGCATCTCAGGCGCCGCCGACTCTAGCGCTCGCTCCAAGACCGCTTCACTGACGACCAAGGAACTGGGATTGATCACATCATCCATACGGTCGGCCCGAGAAGGGTCCTCAACATTGAACAATCGGTCGTAACTTCGGATCTCTGCTCGGCAACCTGTCGCCGCATCGACCCAGTGGATCACACCTTTCGCTTTGACCCCATCATCTGGGTCCTCGCCGAGTGTTTGCGGAACAATCGAGGCGTACACCTTGGTTACTTGACCCTCATCGTCTGTGTCACATCGCTCGGCCTCGATAACATAGCCGCCACGTAAGCGAACCCGCTTTCCCAATACCAGCCGCTTGAACTTTTTATTCGCCTCTTGTCTGAAGTCTTCTCTGTCTATCCAGATTTCGCGCCCTAGGGCGACTTCACGCTTGCCTTTCGTTTCATCACCGGGGTGATTGGGCACCAACAGCAGCTCTGGTTTCTCTAAATTCGTGAGCTCCAGCGCTAGCGGATTCAGTACCGCCATGGCGCGAGGCGCTGTGGCATTCAAGTCATTACGAACCGCACTCTCGAGCATGGCAACGTCAACAACACCGTCCGACCGGGACGTACCGACTTCCTCGCAGAAGTGCCGCAACGCGGTAGGTGTGTAACCACGTCGACGCATCCCCGCAATGGTTGGCATGCGCGGATCATCCCACCCGCTGACAACACCGGAATCGACCAGCAGCTTTAGCTTTCGCTTACTGGTCACCGTGTAGTTAACGTTCAAACGCGCAAATTCATATTGCCGCGGCCTCGAAGGGACGGGCAGATTATCGATGAACCAGTCGTATAGCGGCTTGTGGTCTTCGAACTCGAGCGTGCAAATAGAGTGCGAGATGCCTTCAATGGCGTCTTCCTGACCGTGCGCAAAGTCGTAAGTTGGATAGATGACCCAGTCATCACCCGTCTGGTGATGAGCGACCCGCCGGATTCGATAGAGGGTTGGATCTCGCAAATTCATATTGGGAGAGGCCATGTCAATTTTTGCGCGCAAAACCCGAGAGCCATCCTCAAACTCACCCGCCTTCATCGCCGTAAACAATGCCCTGTTCTCGCTAATTTCTCGATCGCGATAAGGGCTGTTTTTGCCAGGCTTTGTAAGGGAACCGCGATATTCACGAGCTTCCTCTGCACTCAGATCGCAGACATACGCCTTTCCTTCATCGATGAGATGTAGCGCCCAGTCGTAAAACTGTTCAAAGTAATTCGATGCGAACCGTACGTTACCGTTCCACTGATACCCCAGCCACTTTACATCAGCCTGAATCGCATCGATAAAGACCTGGCTTTCCTTCTCCGGGTTGGTGTCATCAAACCGAAGGTTGCACGCACCACCGTATTGCTCAGCCAACCCAAAATTCACCGTGATGGACTTTGCATGTCCGATATGGAGAAAGCCATTAGGCTCTGGCGGGAAACGGGTTACGATGCGATCGACAACACCGGCATCCAAATCACTCTGAATTTGAGTCCTCAGGAAATTACTGCGTGGTTCTGTGTCCATGGGCGGCCCTTGATGTGATGCGCGAGTTTAGCAAGGGATTACGTTCAAGTCAGTTTCGCTCAAGCGGTATAGGCTGGTAGTAATTTACTCGAATGCAACTCTACGTATCTGTATCATTCGCGCTTTCCCTCAATATGGCAGTTACAAAAATGGCGATGACACGCGTACTCATGAAAACACTCCTCGGCGAAATGACCCTCGAGCTCGATGCAGAAAAGGCGCCTGCTACCGTCGCCAACTTTGTTGCTTATGCCGAGGCCGGTCATTACGACGGCACAATCTTTCATCGCGTGATCAATAACTTCATGGTTCAAGGTGGCGGCTTTGATACCGAGATGCGCCAAAAAGCCGGTAATGCCCCCATCACAAACGAAGCCAATAATGGCCTCAAAAATGATCGCGGAACAATTGCTATGGCACGGACGATGGATCCCCATTCAGCGACTGCGCAGTTCTTCATCAATGTTTCAGACAATGACTTCCTCAACTTCTCCGGTGAGAACATGCAGGGTTGGGGATATGCTGTCTTTGGCCGCGTCGTAGAGGGCGAAGATGTCTTGGACAAGATTCGCGTTGTACCAACAGGCAGCAAAGCAGGTCATCAGGACGTTCCAAACGACCCAATTCTCATCGAGTCTGTAACGGTGCTTGCAGACTAACTATGACGACCTCTCTGTTCATCAGCGACCTCCACCTGAGCGAGGCAACACCGCGGATTGAGCAGGGGCTATATCGGTTTCTCGAACAAAAAGGCGGTGTTGATCGCCTTTTTTTATTGGGTGATATTTTCGAGGCATGGATAGGCGATGATGACGATAGCCCATTAGCGCAACGCTTTACCTCAGCCATGAAGCGAATGGCTGACCGGGGTACTCGCATTTACTTTATGCGCGGCAACAGGGATTTCTTGGTCGGCGCTGACTATCTCGACAAATTCAACGCAGAACTGCTCAGTGATACGGCCCAAATTGTAGTGGCTGGAGAACCCACGCTCATCATGCACGGCGACCTCCTCTGCACTGACGACACCGATTACATGGCGTTTCGCGCCGTAGCGCACGCCCCCGCTTGGCAGGCCGATATGCTAGCGAAACCCCTTGAGGAACGCCGCGAACTTGCCAAGCAACTTCGTACAATGAGTAAGGAAGCTGCGAGCAACAAGGCCGAGGACATTATGGACGTTAACCAGGCGGCGGTTGAACGTGCAGTAACTCAGCACAGCGCTTCACGGTTGATCCACGGGCATACACACAGACCCCGCAGGCACTTATCTGAAAACTTTGAGCGCGTGGTACTTGGCGACTGGAACGAGACGGGTTGGTATTTGCACGAGCAAGGCGACACCCTTGAACTCGTGGAGTTTGATCTAGAAGCGTTCGCTTCGTAACGAGACCCTTTTCCTACACTGCGGGAACACCACTGTGGAATCGCACTTCAGTATCGGGGCTTTCAATGAGGCCTCTTTCAATGCTGCGAAATAGAGCGAGTCTTTCCTCGACAACGTCTCGATCTTCAAGCGAATTTGCCAGGGTGATGTAGTCCATAAAATGGCGTGACTCACTTTTGAGCAGTGAGACATAAAAATCCCTAAGCTCAGAATCTACGTGGGGAGCGAGGGCGGCAAACCGCTCACAAGACCGCGCCTCGATTAATGCGCCCACAACCAAGGTATCGACAAGTTTATGGGGATCCTTTTTGCGTACTTTATCCCGAAGACCTTGCGCATACCGTGATGCAGTCACAGATTCATAAGTGATGCCGCGCTGTGACATTAGCTTCAGCACCTGTTCAAAGTGTCGCAGCTCTTCGCGCGCAAGTCGGGACATTTTGTTGAGTAATGCGGTGTTGTCGGTATACCGGTGCATCAGACTCATTGCCGTTGCCGCCGCTTTCTTCTCACAGTTCGCGTGATCAATCATTAATACAGGCAAGCACCCTACCGCAGCCGATATCCAGGCATCGGGCGTCCTGCAGGGCAAAAACTCAATGACAGGGGTTAGATCAACAGCGGCGGGCATATTGTGGAGTCAGACCTCGTCAAACATATCAGGCGTGGCAAGGTAACGGTCGTAGTGAGCTGTCGACAAGATCCAAAAATCCTCGTCGATTTTATCTCTCAGCGCGACGAGCGATAGGTCTGACCAACCGGGATGCACACGAAATCCATATTTACTGGGGTCCCTGATCTGACTCGCCCCCGCTTTTAACAGCTGAAACAGCCAACAATACTCGTCATGCTCATCGTTATATCTTACCAGTTGGGTATCGAGCTGCCATTGCAATAGATCTCGATCGATAACAGTGCATTTATGCGAGCAGGCTTGTGAGAGAAAACCTGATAGACGCTTGTCCACAAAGCGTTTCTCATCCTGTGTGTAACCATTCCAATGTATAACCTCGTGGCTGAATCGCTTACAGCCTCTGCATACACTGTCGCCAATACCGGTCGAACACACGCCGATGCAGGGTGTCTTAATGGGCTTGAGCTGAACTTGTTTGGGATTGGCTGCCGACATAGCGCCGAAGTCTAGGATAAACATCGCATGAATGCACAGAATTGATCGAATCGCTGTCGACATACTTGGTCACAAGCTATAATCCGCGCGCCAAAGAGCGAAGCGCCAACAAAAGCGAGCGCTCTGACACATTCTGGGGAAGAGGAAAATTCTGTGCTTGAAGCTTATCGTGAACATGTAGCCGAGCGGGCTGCTATGAACATTCCACCAAAACCACTATCACCACAACAGGTCGCTGATCTAGTTGAGCTGTTGAAGGCGCCACCGGTGGGTGAGGAAGACTATTTGGTTGACCTCATCTCGAACCGCGTTCCACCCGGTGTTGACGAAGCCGCCTATGTAAAGGCTGCGTTCTTATCTGACGTCGCCCTCGGTAATGTAGCCTCTCCGCTGATCGATAAAATTACAGCGGTTGACCTACTGGGCGATATGCACGGCGGGTACAACATCGAGACACTTGTAAAGCTCTTAAATGATGACGAGCTCGGCGCTCAGGCGGCAACCGAACTGAAGCATACATTGCTCATGTTTGACGCGTTTTACGATGTGGCTGCAATGGCCAAAGAAGGCAGCGTGAATGCGCAGTCAGTGATGCAATCCTGGGCCGACGCTGAGTGGTTTACCAAACGTGATGAACTGCCTGAGTCTTTAAAAATGGTGGTTTTCAAAGTTACGGGTGAAACCAATACAGACGATTTGTCACCTGCACCTGATGCTTGGTCGCGCCCCGATATCCCTTTACATGCCCGCGCCATGTACAAGATGACTCGCGATGGGCTCGAGCCTGAGGAACACGGAAAAGTAGGTCCCATGGCGCAGGTTGAAGCGGTCAAGTCCAAGGGATTGCCCGTTGCCTTCGTCGGTGATGTTGTTGGAACCGGCTCCTCTAGAAAGTCCGCGGCAAATAGTGTCCTTTGGTATTTCGGCCAACCTGTCACAGGTGTACCTAACAAGCAAATGGGTGGTGTCTGCATTGGTGGTAAAATCGCGCCCATCTTCTACAACACCATGGAAGACGCCGGGGCCCTCGTATTTGAAGCCCCCGTTGAGAAGATGAGTATGGGCGATGTTATCGACATTCGCGTATACGACGGACAAGTTCTGAATGAATCGGGTGAGGTCATCTCAGAGTTTGACCTGAGATCTGACGTCTTATTGGACGAGGTCCGTGCGGGCGGTCGAATTAACTTAATTATTGGGCGTGGCTTAACTGCAAAAGCGCGTGAGGCACTTGGTTTAAGCGAAAGCCCGCTCTTTCGTAAGCCGGATCTACCCGAAGCCACAGACGCCGGGTTTACGCTTGCCCAGAAAATGGTTGGCCGCGCCTGCGGCGTAGAAGGTATCCGTCCGGGTACCTACTGTGAACCAAAGATGACGACGGTTGGCTCCCAAGACACCACTGGCCCCATGACGCGTGATGAGCTACAGGACCTCGCATGCCTTGGCTTTTCTGCCGATCTCACCATGCAGTCTTTCTGCCACACTGCCGCCTATCCAAAACCGGTTGATATCGACACACAACACTCGTTGCCTGACTTTATCCGCAATCGTGGTGGCGTATCCTTGCGCCCCGGAGACGGCATCATCCACAGTTGGCTGAACCGTATGCTTCTACCCGACACCGTCGGTACGGGTGGTGACTCGCATACTCGATTCCCATTGGGCATCTCATTCCCCGCGGGATCGGGTCTTGTAGCGTTTGCTGCGGCAACCGGTGTCATGCCACTCGACATGCCTGAATCCGTGCTCGTTCGTTTCAAGGGCGATATGCAGCCGGGAATAACACTTCGCGATCTTGTGCACGCCATCCCCTACTACGCAATTCAAGAGGGCTTGCTAACCGTCGAGAAGAAGGGGAAGAAAAATATTTTCTCGGGGCGGATTCTCGAAATTGAAGGCTTAGAAGACCTAACGGTAGAACAGGCCTTTGAATTATCCGATGCATCGGCTGAACGCTCTGCCGCTGGTTGCACGATCAAGCTGTCGGAAGACACCATCGGGAATTATCTCAAATCAAATGTTGTCCTTTTGAGGTCGATGATCGCAGAGGGCTATGGCGATCCTCGAACGCTTGAGCGGCGCGTTCGCAATATGGAAAAGTGGCTGGATAATCCAGATCTTCTGGATGCCGATACAGACGCCGAATACGCTGCGGTCATCGAGATCGACCTCGCGGAGGTCACTGAGCCTGTCGTGTGTGCGCCTAATGATCCTGACGATGCTCGTTTACTGAGCCAGGTTGCCGGTGATGAAGTTAATGAAGTGTTTATCGGTAGCTGTATGACGAACATTGGTCACTTCCGTGCGACCGGCAAGTTACTCGATCAGCACACAGGTGGTGTCGCTGCCCGAATGTGGATTTGCCCACCCACACGGATGGATGAATACCAACTCATGGAAGAAGGCTATTACGCCATCTTCGGTCGCGCCGGAGCGCGGACAGAGATGCCTGGCTGCTCGTTGTGTATGGGAAATCAGGCTCGCGTCGCGCCAAAATCCACGGTCTTGTCTACCTCAACCCGCAACTTCCCCAATCGACTAGGAGAAGGCGCCAATGTGTACCTAACATCGGCTGAGCTAGCTGCTGTGGGAGCCATTATTGGTCGATTACCAACGCCTGAAGAGTATATGGCCTACGCCAATGACCTCGATTCCATGTCAGCGGAGATTTATCGCTACATGAACTTCAATGAAATCCAGAGCTTCCAAGCGTTAGCCGAAGATGGACAAAAAATCGCAGCTACACTGATTGAGGAAGTGGCTTAACCCGTGCCCTAATCAGCAACTGCTACTCGAAGCCCCTAACAGGGGCTTTTTTTGTCCCATTGAACACTCAAGATGCCGGGCTCAAGAATAAGTCGAGCCGATACGNCACACAGGGACAGCATTCAGTATCGAAGCTTTACGCTGAAAGGGCTTTGAACCCGCGTTNGCAGTCCTTAATAAGGTCTGCAACGTCTTCCAAGCCAACCGCTATGCGTATCAAAGACTGCGTAATACCCGCCTCGCGCTTTTGATCATCTGACANCCGCCCATGTGTGGTCGAGGCTGGATGACAAATCGTTGTTTTAACGTCTCCCAAATTGGCCGTTAACGACATGAGACGAACACCGTTGATAAAGGCCCATGCCTCATCTTGACCACCTGCCATCTCGAACGATAAGACGCCGCCAAATGCCGACTGCTGCGATGCCGCCAATTGATGATCCGGATGCGACTCGAGTCCGCANTAGTTTACTGTGGTGACCCGCTNGTGCGCTGAGAGCCATTCGGCCAGTGCCATAGCGCTCGCACTGTGCGCGTTCATTCGGAGCTGCAGGGTCTCTAAGCCTTTACTAAAGACCCAGGCATTAAATGGACTCATTGAAGGCCCACACACCCGCACAAAGGAACGAACATCGGCCATTAATTCGGTGGTACCGACNAGCGCCCCACCGAGCACCCTACCCTGTCCGTCTAAGTATTTGGTCGCTGAATGCATCACAACATCGGCGTCGAGCGCTAAAGGCCGTTGAAGGGCTGGCGTACAGAAACAATTATCGACCGCAAGTAGCGCGTTTGACGCATGCGCGATCGAGGCAATCGCACGGATATCGCCCACCTCACAAATAGGATTAGAAGGCGTTTCACAGAAAAAGAGTTTGGTCCTTGGCGTCACGGCTGCGCGCCACTCTTCAAGATTTCGAAGCGAGACAAACGACACCTCAATGTCCAGCTTCGTCAGAATGTTATTNAACAANCTAACGGNGCTACCAAATACATTTTTCGAGCAGACNACGTGGTCNCCACTCTTAAGAACGGTAAGACACAAGGTCAAAATAGCGCTCATGCCGGAACTGGTTGCAACACAGTCCTCTCCGCCCTCTAAGGCTGCCAAACGCTTTTCAAACACCGANACCGTNGGNTTTGAAAACCGTGAGTAGGTATTGCCGGCTCTGTCACCTGCAAAGGTTGCGGCCGCCTCTTCAGCAGATTCNAAAACAAAACTCGATGTGGCGTAAATGGGATCTGAGTGTTCTTGCTCNAACCCTCTAGTCAGCCCCTCGCGGATGGCTAGGGTTTCAAATCCAGCTTCGGATAAAGGTTCATCTGACAACGCGCTAACTCCGGTTATGCAGGCCAACCAGCGCACCGTCAGCGCGGTCGACAGAATCATCAGAGCGCGCGTCGCTTAAGCCGATTAAATACGCATCGTCGATAATCCCCGTTTGATACTGACCATCGAAAACGGANAGCTCGAAGCCATCAACAAGCGAGTTCCCTTCTCTGGAGCACTCNATCAAGTCGTCGATTTCCTGATAAATCAGCCAATCAGCACCAATGTGCTCGCTGATTTCATCAATGGTCCGCCCGTGAGCGACCAACTCGGATGCAGTTGGCATATCGATGCCGTACACATTGGGAAATCTCACTGGCGGCGCCGCAGACGCAAAATAAACCTGCTTCGCACCCGAGTCCCGCGCCATTTGAATGATCTGCTGGCAGGTTGTCCCTCGGACAATCGAATCATCGACCAACAACACTGTCTTTCCCTCAAACTCCAGAGGAACGGGATTGAGTTTCTGGCGGACAGACTTTTTACGCTGAGTCTGGCCCGGCATGATAAAGGTACGGCCTATGTAACGGTTCTTCATAAAGCCTTCACGGAACTTTACACCNAGCTCGTGCGCCAGTGCTTGTCCNGCCACACGACTCGTGTCAGGGATGGGTATGACCACATCGATGTCATGATTGGGACGCTCTCGCATTATCTTGTGCGCCAAACGCTCCCCCTGCCGCATGCGAGTTTTATAGACGGAAATACCGTCCATAAGAGAGTCGGGGCGCGCAAAATAGACATGCTCAAAAATACACGGCTTCAGTTTCGGGTTGCTAGCACACTGCTGTCGAGAGAATTCGCCCGCCGCGTCAATGAACAGTGCCTCACCTGGATCCACATCACCAATNAGCTTATAGCCCAGCACATCCAGTGCNACGCTCTCGGATGCCACCATATAGCTTTTGTGCTCACCCTGTGACTTGACTCCAACAACAAGCGGTCGAATGCCATTTGGATCACGAAAAGCAACCAAACCNACATTNGCAATCATTGCGATNGCAGCGTATCCGCCCTCACAACGCGCATGAAGCGCGGACACCGCCTTGAAGACATCATCTGCCTCGGGACTCAACTTGCCCTGACGCTGAAGTTCGTGAGCAAAGACGTTCAAGAGCACTTCNGAGTCGCTATCGGTATTTAGGTGTCGTAAATCGGTTTGATAAAGCTCGTCNGACAACGCCGACGAATTTGTCAGGTTCCCGTTATGTGCGAGTGCAATACCGTAGGGCGAGTTAACGTAAAATGGCTGCGCCAGCGCAGACCCTGAACTTCCCTGTGTTGGATATCGCGTGTGGCCTAANCCAAAGTTACCGGCTAATTGCTCCATGTGCGGGGCTTGAAAGACATCTCTCACCAATCCCTCACCTTTTCGCTGAAGAAACTGGCCGCGATGACAGGTCATGATGCCGGCTGCATCCTGTCCGCGATGCTGAAGCATCGTCAATGCATCATAAATATCGGCAGCNACNCTCTCGTTAGAGGAAATTCCAACCACACCACACATTTCAGTTGCTCCTAAAGCATGCTGCTTTCTTTAATCGTCTCATCGACCACNTNCGGAACATCGCCGTTNAATACNTCNTCAAAATTATCGGCCAACCACTCGGCAACGATCTCCAGATCGTCGATAACAACCGACTNCTTCAGAAGCGTCGCCTCCGAATCGGGGATCACCCCCTTAAACAATAAGGTGAGCGCGGCCGCAATGATAACGCCACGGGCGGCACCAAAGCAGGCACCCAGNAAACGATTACCGAAGTTCAGGCCCGGCTGGCGTAACTGATTCGAGAGCCAGCGACCGACACTGCCGAAAAAAAACAAAACCGCTACAAACACCCCACCCCAAGCAGTGATATAGCGAATCGACCGGTCATTGATGATGTCACTCATCGTCTCCGAGACAGGAAGTGCGAGAACATTTGCGAGCAAGAAGGCGCCTACCCAACCAAGAAACGAAGTCACTTCCCGAGCAAAGCCGCGAGAGAGACCGAAGAGCGCAGAAACAATAACAACGCCCAAAACGATCCAGTCGAATTGATTAAAGTCTTGAAAAAACTCTACGAGTGTCGTTTCCAAGGCTGCTCAAACCCCAAATTTAATGATCGTTGACTCCACCCCGAAATAAGCATCGATATCAGGCTGAATCTCTATTAGCCGTTGCCGCTGCAAATTTGGCCCAATTCGCACTCTGAAAAGCTGCTGGGTGCCTATAGTAACAGGGGATACATAAGCTTTGTGACCTTTATTACGGAGTTCAGCTGCAATCTCTTCTGCGCGGGTTGCAACACTCAGGGTGGCCACCTGTAACTCCCAGCTTACGGGTAGGCCCTGACCATCAAAATCGGCGCGCTGGCGTGACGAATCCTGACTCCGCGGCTCTGTATCTGCCACAATTAACTCAAGAGACGGATTAATGGTCACCTCATCAATCCCCACCCCTTCGCTCGGAGCTGTCCGCTCAATAGAGGGCAATCGCGACCTGTCTACACGCTCAAGCACAGGCTCTCTTCGTTCTGACATCGCGACTACCGGCCGCTCCGGCATTTCAAAGATAGGCAATACCAACTCTTGTTCCGGTTCCGGAGACACGAAAACAATTGGCCAAAAAATGACCGCGAGCGCTCCTAATACAATAAAGCCGACGACCCTTTGCTTAACCATCGAAAGCACCTACCTTGGTCGCTATTAACTCTCTCAGACCCGCAATTCCTGCAGAGACTGTGAAGAAAGAGCCAAAAATTAGAAGTCGTCCAGAGCCGGCCAAGCGCGCTATTGCAAACTCTAACGACTCATTGAAGGTTTCGAACACCTGACCATTGCCCCTTACGTAGCCCACAAGCTCATCCGGGCTTTGCCCACGCTCGCCACCCACTCCATGCGGTAAACACCAAAAATCAATGTCCCCATCAAGCGCGGCGATCATATCACGACAGTCTTTGTCGGACATGACGGCAAAGACGGCAACCGTGTTGTGCACCTTTGGCAACCTTCGCAAAAAACCGTGCAGCTCGTGACAGGCGTCTGGATTATGCGCCACGTCCATGACCACACTTAGCTCGTCAACGCTTGTGTGCTCCCTTCTACCTCGCAGCCTGAGGCGTTTAGACGCAGCCTTAAAAACCTTGCTATCGACTCTCGCCCCCACAGCAAGTAAAGCTGCGACGGCAGCAGCGGCGTTTAAGGGAATAATGCCATCAGGTATTTCCCATGAAAACGTCTGATCCTCCAATCCCGAAAAAAGCTCTTGGGTAAAGTGATACGCCTCACCCGCTCTGATCGCTTTGGCGCCAATCCGATGTAAGCTTTCGTTTACGGTTTTGGGTGCCGCGTGATCTGCTACGACACAAGGCTTACCGGCGCGGGCGATACCGCATTTTTCAATCGCGATCGTATCGACGTCATTGCCTAACCACTCCTGATGGTCCAAACCAATGGCTGTAATCACACAGGCGTCGGCATCAATGATATTGACCGCGTCTAAGCGGCCACCCAACCCCACTTCGAGCAGTTGGTACTCCACCCCTAACGCGTAAAACACCCACAGCGCTGCGAGAGCGCCAAACTCAAAATAAGTCAGTGAAATCTCTCCGCGCGCCGCTTCGATCGCCTCAAAAGCGCGCACGATAAGGCTGTCTTCGACCTCGAGACCATTCACGCGGATTCGTTCGTTGTACTTAATGAGGTGAGGTGACGTGAAGGCGCCACAACTCACGCCTTGCTCGCATAGCAGGGCTTCCATCATCGCGACGGTACTGCCCTTGCCGTTCGTTCCGGCAACCGTGATTGTCGTCGCAGTGGGCACCAACAGGTGAAGTCGACTTGCGACCTCGCCGCAGCGGTCTAAGCCTAGGTCTATCGCCGTAGGATGACGCTGCTCCAGTTCAGCAAGCCAAGCCTCTAGGGATTTTGCCTTCACCCCTGATGCTTAAGAGGCTAACTGCGCGTTAGTGAATTTTGAAAGCACTCTTGCCAACGTGTCTCTCATTTCTGCACGAGGCACGATCATATCAATGGCGCCATGCTCAAGCAGGAACTCGCTACGCTGGAATCCTCTTGGTAGCTTCTGCCGGATGGTTTGCTCAATGATATTCGGTCCCGCAAATCCGGCGCGCGCGTCGGGCTCTGCGACATTGATATCACCCAATAGTGCGAGCGAAGCCGAAACACCACCGTAAATGGGGTCCGTCATCACCGAAACATACGGCACACCTGCGGCCTTCATGCGCTCAATCACCGCTGAGGTTTTGGCCATTTGCATGAGAGAAATGAGCGCTTCCTGCATGCGAGCACCGCCTGAAGCCGCAAAGCAGACTAAAGGAATACCGTTTTCAAGCGCGACCCCCGCCGCCCGAGTGAACTTTTCGCCAACAGCGTAGCCCATAGAACCGCCATGAAAATTAAATTCGAAGGCAACGGCTACGACATCAAGACCGTGCAATGCGCCGCGATAAGCAATGATCGCGTCTTTTTCACCCGTGCTTTTTTGCGCCGTTGTAAGGCGATCGCGGTAGCGCTTCTTGTCTTTGAACTTAAGACGGTCGACCGTTTCTAGCTCTGGAAACAGCTCTGTCCGGCCTGCCTCATCCAGAAATATATCCAAGCGACGCCTCGCAGTGATGCGCATGTGGTGACCGCACTTTGGACAGACCTCGGCGTTACGCTCCAAATCGGGGCGGTACAGCACAGCCTCGCACTTCGCACACTTGCGCCAAAGGCCTTCTGGTACGTTGGCACGTCGGTCGGCATCCGCCTTCCTAACACCAGACGGAATTATTTTATCGATCCAACTCATTTAAGCCCCCTGCTCGACTCAGCGCGCAGTATACGTCGTTGACGGTTTCACTTGGAAGTTGCCAAATTTACGCCAGTTCTTATCGTTGAGATCAGTGAGTGCGCTGCTTCTGTCGCCGCTGCCGGATCAGACTGGCTTGCGTACTGGGCTGCGATGCAGTCAACCATGGCACTTCCGACGACGACAGCATCAGCACAGCCTGCGACCGTCGCGGCGGGTTCAGCATCTTTAATTCCGAAGCCAACTGCCACAGGCAAATCTGAATGAGCACGAATTATGGCAAGATGCGCCTCAACGGCTGCCGTGTCGAGGTTCCCCGCCCCGGTAACGCCTTTGAGTGCCACGTAGTAAATAAAACCGCTAGCCTGCTGTGTGATAGTGGCAACGCGCTCGTCACTGGTTGTTGGCGATATAAGGAAAATGTTGTCGAGCTCACGTCGCTGAAGCTCAGTATTCATTGCCGCAACTTCCTCGGGCGGCAGATCAACCGTGATCAATCCATCGATACCCGCGTCAGCACACGCATCGGCAACATAAGCGTAGCCCTGACGCTCTAACGGATTTGCGTACCCCATTAGCACCAGGGGTGTCGTTGCATTGGTGCTTCTAAAGTCCTCAACAAGCGCAAGTGTTGATTTGAGGCTGGTTCCACCCTCCAACGCGCGCTCATGTGCTTTTTGAATCGTAGGCCCCTCAGACATGGGATCCGAAAAAGGCACACCCACCTCGATGATATCCGCTCCTGCATCAACCAGAGCGTGCATCAATGGAACTGTTAACGCCTCGTTAGGATCACCCGCTACGAGGTAGGGAACCACCGCACGCCGCCCCTCTTGCTTCAGTTTCTCAAACAGCGGAGCCAGCCGAGACATTAATTAGCCCCCAATTCAATACCGTCGATTTCAGCGACGGTCAAAATATCTTTATCACCGCGGCCGGAGAGATTCACAATAATGTGCTGGTCGGACGTCATGGTAGCTGCCAGCTTTTCAGCATAGGCAAGCGCATGCGCGGTCTCAAGCGCCGGCATAATGCCTTCGATGCGCGTCACTCGATGGAAGGCGGCAAGTGCCTCGGTGTCAGTCGCGTCAACATAATTCACTCGACCGATATCCTTCAACCATGCGTGCTCAGGTCCTACACCGGGGTAGTCTAGCCCCGCTGAAACCGAGTGCGTATGCATAATTTGGCCATTCTCATCTTGCATGAGATAGGTCCGATTTCCGTGTAGCACACCCGGAATCCCTGCGCTCAACGGTGCCGCGTGCTCGCCGGTACTAACTCCTTTCCCGCCTGCCTCAACGCCGTACATCGCTACGTCTTGATCCGCGAGGAAGGGATGGAACAAGCCGATCGCGTTGGAACCACCACCAACACAAGCAACAAGTGCGTCGGGCAATTTACCGGTCATCGCCAGTGATTGGGCGCGTGCTTCACGACCGATCACACTCTGAAAGTCACGTACGAGCATCGGGTAAGGGTGTGGGCCAGCCACTGTCCCGATGATGTAAAAGGTGTCGTCGACATTGGTCACCCAGTCGCGCAATGCCTCATTCATTGCGTCTTTCAGGGTTTTGGAGCCCGACGATACGGGCACAACTGTCGCACCCAGAAGCTTCATTCGATACACGTTCAGCGCTTGCCTACGGACATCTTCCTCGCCCATGAAGACATGGCACTCAAGGCCTAGTCGTGCGGCTACCGTTGCACTCGCCACACCATGCTGACCCGCACCGGTTTCTGCAATGACGCGCTTCTTCCCCATGTATTTCGCGAGGAGCGCTTGCCCGATCGTATTGTTTACCTTGTGAGCGCCCGTGTGGTTCAAGTCTTCGCGCTTTAGGTAAATGCGTGCGCCACCGATCATATCTGACCATCTCGCCGCCTCGTACAAGGGTGACGGACGCCCCACGTAGTGCGCTAAATCCGTATCAAACTCCTCGATAAAGACGGGGTCATCCTTTAAGGAGTCGTACAGAGCCTCGAGTTCCGCCAACGCCGACATGAGCGTCTCAGCGACAACCTTCCCGCCATAAACACCAAATCGGCCATGTTCGTCTGGAACCTGGGCATACAGGTCTGGATTGATATCTATTGTCATTGCTTTGCTACCTTGCCGGCTTGCCCAGCCGCTCGTATAAATCGATGCATCTTGTCGTGGTCTTTAACACCCGCCATGAGCTCCACCCCGCTACTGACGTCCACGGCGTCCGGGCTGGCTATTCTAATGGCTTCGGCGACGTTTTCCGCGTCTAATCCGCCTGCTAACACACGATGTCCAATATTTTTTTCCGGCATAAGCCTCCAATCGAATGCTTTGCCCGTTCCGCCGTGCTCACCCGGCACCTGCGTGTCAAATAAGAAGGCCCGCGCAGCCGTGTGAGCCGCGACAATAGCTGACATTTGATTCGTGTCCGATACGGGCACACTTTTCACATAAGGCCTGTCAAAGGAGGCACAGAAATCGGGCGACTCATCACCGTGAAATTGCAGTTGTGACAACGCACAGCAGGCCAAAACTTCTCTAACTTGAGACTCATCAGCGTTAACGAATAAACCAACGACCGTGGTGTAGGGCGAGAGGTTTGCAATCACGTTGGCCGCCGTGGGGGGATTAATAAAGCGCTTACTTCCTGGATAAAAAATAAGGCCAACCGCATCGGCCCCGCTCTCGACGGCGGCGACGGCATCTTCAGTCCTTGTAATACCGCAAATCTTTACTTGCACGCTGGTCTTCCCAAAAGTGGGCTAGTGTATCAAATACTGAGCGCCATGAAGGCGGGGGCCTCAGCCACGAAAGGAATATTGAATTCTCTCGGGTACTTAACACCAACAAGGTATAAACCTGCGCTAGCGGCGGTGTCACCGGCTACCGTCCGGTCTTTCCCATGAAACACGTCTGACAACCAAACCGCATCACGCAAGCCCGCTCCGACTAATAAGAGACTACCTACGATGTTTCTGACCATGTGATGCAAAAATGCATTTGCCTCAAGGTCAACCCAGACAAAGTCCCCTCGGCGACTGACCGACAGCGAAGTCATATTTCTCCAAGGTGTTGATGACTGGCAACTCGCAGCACGAAAGGCACTGAAATCGTTTTCACCTACAAGAATTTGCGCTGCCTGATTCATCAGCTCAGCGTCCAATGGTCGTTTGTAGTGGGAAACTAAACCCGTTAGCTGCGCAGGCTTTGTTGGTGTATTGCAGATGATGTAGCGATAGCGCCGTGACGTTGCACTGAAGCGAGCATGGAAGTCCGAGGCGACATCGCCAGCCCAGTGAATTGATATCGAATCAGGGGTTTCGCTATTTGTGCCAAAGACCCATGACTTCAGACTTCGACCTACAGGGTCATCAAAATGCACGATCTGACCCGATGCATGAACGCCTGTATCGGTCCTACCAGCGCATGAGGTTTTTATCGGCGCGGCAGCAATTTTGGACAAACCAGCCTCAAGTGCCTCCTGAACCGTTGGAACATCGAGTTTGGTTTGCGCCTGCCAACCATTGAAAGCCCCGCCGTGGTACTCCACCCGCAGTGCCACCCTCGTATTGGGCGCGAGGGGCATATCAGAGAACAGCATGGAACTTACTCGATCGACGCGAGCAGTTGCTTCGCGACCTCTACCTGCGCGTCATCCCCCATTGAAATAGCCGTCTCAAGTAGCTCCCTTGCTCCCGTTTTATCGCCCATATCAAGAAGCGAATAGTGGCGTTCTACATCCAGCCGCTCGAAGTCAGCTAATGAGGCGAGTGAAGCAATGACTTCCGACTCCGATACGTCTTTGGGATCTAATATAGCGATGCGAGCGCTGAGCGGCTCGTTAACGTAGGAATCTACGGCGATATCGCCTATGCCAATTGCCAATGCGGTTTGTGACAAAAACAGGCCCAAACCGCTAGAAAACAATCTATAAAAACGTCGACTCGTCATGACCTTACCGTTCCCCAAGATGTCTCGATGGTAACGGGAAGTTGAGTCTTTGTCAGAGGTATTTTTCAATCAATACTTCAGCAATTTGGATAGAGTTTAACGCCGCACCTTTGCGAAGATTATCTGACACCACCCAGAGGTTTAGGCCCACCTCATGACTGATGTCCTCGCGAATACGTCCAACATAAACCGGATCAGAACCGGCGCCATCAGAAACAGGGGTGGGATAGCCACCATCCTCTTGGGTATCTATCACGCAGACACCCGGTGCATTCTCCAGTAACTCGCGAGCCTTCTCAGCGGTTATTGGGCTGTTCGTTTCGATGTGTACAGCCTCAGAGTGACCATGAAAGACAGGGATTCGAACGCAGGTGGGGTTCACCGCGATGGTGTCATCCTCAAAAATCTTCTGTGTCTCCCACACCATTTTCATCTCTTCCCGCGTGTAGCCATTATCCTGAAACGTATCAATATGCGGCAACGCGTTGAACGCAATCTGCTTCGGATAGACCTTTGACTCCGCGGGTTGCCCATTGAGTAAACGCGCCGTCTGAGCGGCGAGTTCCTCTATCGCGGACTTCCCTGTGCCACTGACCGCTTGATAGGTTGACACGTTGATACGAGAAATCCCAACCGCGTCGTAAATGGGCTTAAGCGCCACTAGCATCTGAATCGTAGAACAATTGGGATTAGCAATGATGTTTCGATCAGCGAACCGTGCGATCGCGTGACTATTTACTTCAGGAACAACGAGTGGGATGTCCGCTTCTCGCCGGAAGTGCGACGTGTTGTCGATTACGACGCAACCGGCCGCTGCGGCCTTGGGTGCGTACTCCGCACTAATCGAGCCGCCCGCAGAGAAAAGCCCTATTTGCACCTGCGAGAAGTCGAATTCTGCAAGGTTTTGAACCGTAATTCGCTTGCCACGAAAGCTCAGGGTGCTCCCAGCAGAACGCTCCGAGGCCAGCAAAAACAGCTTGTCCACCGGAAAATCCCGTTCCTCGAGCAGCTCGAGTAAGACCTCACCGACCGCGCCGGTTGCGCCGGCAATTGCTACATTATATGTCTTCATACTCAATCTGACTCTCTATACCGCTCTCAACTCACGCACCACCGCATCACCCATCTCCGATGTCGTACACATAGACTCACCGGGCGCTGCAATGTCACCTGTCCGCAATCCACTATCGAGTACACGCTCCACTGCACCCTCTATCGCCTGAGCTGCTGCATCCTCATCGAGTGAATAACGCAGAAGCATCGCAGCGGATAAGATTGTCGCAAGTGGATTCGACTTGCCCTGTCCGGCTATATCAGGCGCCGAGCCATGAACCGGTTCGTAAAGTCCTCGGGACTCTGAATTCAGTGACGCCGATGGCAGCATGCCAATGGAACCCGTAAGCATCGCAGCCGTATCGGACAAAATATCGCCAAACAAGTTACCTGTGAGCACCACGTCGAACTGCTTAGGCTCCCGAACCAACTGCATAGCTGCGTTGTCAACATACATGTGACTCAGCTGCACATCCGGGTATTGGTCGGCCAACTCAGACACGATCTCGCGCCATAGCATGGTGACTTCAAGCACGTTAGCTTTGTCCACTGAGCAGAGGCGACCTCCACGCTTGCGAGCAAACTGAAAGGCGAGATGCGCAATCCGCCGAATTTCATCCTCGTTATAAACATCTGTGTTGAAGCCCCGGCGTAATCCCACGTCGTCGGTCTCTATGCCACGCGGCTCTCCAAAATAAATTCCGCCGGTGAGCTCCCGCACGATAAGTAGATCAAGACCTGCAACTAATTCGGGCTTAAGGCTCGACGCGTCCGCCAACTGCGGATACAAAAGCGCAGGACGCAAATTACAGAATAGGTCGAGGTCTGCTCGTATCGCTAGCAAACCCCGTTCGGGGCGATCAGGAGCGGGTAAATCATCCCAAGTCGGCCCACCGACTGCTCCAAGCAGAATCGCATCGGCGGGTCTGGCCAGCTCTCTTGTGGCCTCAGGGGAAGGGGCACCGCCGCGATCAATCGCAACGCCACCAAGGTCTGCAACGGAGAAATCAAGGCCAAAACTATGCAACGTTGCAACGGCCTCCATCACGCGCCTCGCCTCATTGACGACCTCCGGACCAATACCGTCGCCCGGCAAAAGTAAGACGTGATGTCGCTTCACAAGTTCACCTCATTAAAAAGCCAAGGCTGTGATTCTTTATGCTGTGCCTCAAATCGCGAGATGGCCTCCTCACGCTGCAGGGTAATACCGATGTCGTCGAGCCCCTCGAGCAAGCAGTTACGCCGGAAAGGATCTACGCTAAAACTCACACTGCGAGAGGAGTCGACCCACACTTGCTCTTCAACCAAGTCGACTCTCAACTGAAGTGTCTCGCCGGACGCAATGCGCGCAAACAACGCATCGATTTCACTTTCGGGCAGTTCCACAGGCAACAGACCGCTTTTAAAAGCGTTGTTCTTAAAAATATCAGCAAAGCTCGGCGCAATGACACATTTGATGCCAAACTGATCCAAAGCCCAGACGGCGTGCTCGCGACTCGACCCACAGCCAAAGTTTTCGCGACCCAGTAGTATCGTCGCACCTTTATACCGAGCTTGATTAAGCGTGAAATCAGGATTGACCTGCCGCGAGCCGGTTGGATTGGTTTCGTCATAAGGATCTAAATAACGCAACTCATCAAACAAATTAGGACCAAAGCCTGTGCGCTTGATGGATTTCAAAAACTGTTTGGGAATGATGAGGTCGGTATCAACATTTGCACGATCGAGCGGTACAACGAGACCTTTAAGAACGGTAAAAGCTTGCACTATTTAGCCCTCCAACTCTGCAGGATGAGTGAAGGTCCCCGATATCGCCGCGGCGGCGGCCATCGCAGGACTGACGAGATGTGTCCGTCCTCCGAACCCCTGACGCCCTTCAAAATTACGATTCGACGTCGATGCACATCGTTTACCTGGCTCTACTTTGTCAGCATTCATCGCAAGACACATTGAGCATCCCGGCGCACGCCACTCCATCCCCGCCTGAATGAAAACCTTATCGAGCCCCTCGGCTTCTGCTTCAGCTTTAACCAAACCCGAGCCGGGTACGACCAAAACGCGTTCTACGTTTTCCGCTTTCTGCCGGCCGCGGACAATTTCTGCGGCGGCACGCATATCTTCAATCCGTGCATTGGTACACGAACCAATAAACACCATATCCACCGGCACATCCGAAAGCGCAGTGCCCTCTTCAAGCCCCATGTACTCCAAAGCCCTCGCCAAGGACTTCTTAGCAGTCTCATCACTTAAATCGGCTCCACTCGGCACGCGCCCCGTGATCGATGTCACCATTTCAGGAGAAGTCCCCCAGGTGACTTGCGGTCCGATATCACCTGCATCCAATACAACCTCGTGATCGAAGACAGCCCCCTCATCGCTGTGCAGTGTCTCCCAATACGCCCGAGCTTCTGCCCATTGTTCACCCTTAGGCGCCATCGGACGTCCTTCGACGTAGGCGAGTGTGGTGTCGTCAACCCCAACCATACCAGCGCGAGCTCCTGCCTCGATGGCCATGTTGCAAAGGGTCATTCGGCCTTCCATCGATAACGATGTGACGGCTGATCCCGCAAATTCTACGGCGCAACCCGTGGCGCCTGCTGTGCCAATTCGACCAATGACGGCGAGCGCAAGATCCTTTGCTGAGACTCCCGGCTGTATCTCGCCTTCTATTCGCACACGGAAGTTCTTCATTTTTTTCGTCAGTAGGCATTGAGTGGCAAGCACGTGCTCAACCTCCGATGTGCCGATGCCGTGCGCCAACGCACCAAATGCGCCGTGCGTGGAGGTATGCGAGTCGCCACACACAATAGTCATACCGGGCAAGGTAGCACCCTGCTCTGGACCCATTACATGCACGATGCCCTGACGCTGATCAGCGAGGTCAATCAGCGGAATGTTAAAAGCATCACAGTTCTCATTGAGCGTCTCGAGTTGCAGCCTGCTCGTATCGTCAGCGACACCCGAGTAACCCTTGAGTGCGCGCTCGTGCGGGTCGGTCGAGACATTGTGGTCAGGGACTGCAACATTTGCATTCAAGCGTCGAGGTTGTCGATTTTGTAACCGAAGCCCTTCAAAGGCCTGTGGTGAGGTCACTTCATGAATGAGGTGTCGATCGATGTATATCAGCGCAGAGCCATCATCGCGTTCATCAACAAGGTGTGCATCCCACAGCTTGTCGTAAAGCGTGCGTCCCATAATAAGATCCTTTGTAAACGTGTGGAGCAGCCCCACTGCTCAGCTACTTCCATGAAAACGCCCGAGGGGCACAAACGGCGCGGAGTCTATCATAAAGCGCTGCGATCTGCCGATCCTTGAGACCGAGCAAATAGGCGGATTGGCGGTCCAAGATCTGGACGAACGCACACAAAATTTAGGCGTCGTAAAACGTTATGCACGCTCCATCGATTGCGGGTCCCGCACCCAATGACATGCGTCTCAAGCAATCGTTCTTTGAAAAGTGAGTGTCCGCCCTAATCACTGAACCGTCGGCGGAGTATGACGAATTGCCCAGCATCGATGGATGCCCGCGGACCGTTGAAAATCCGGGTCAATCGTCGACTGAGTAATCTCCTCGACAGCGAAACGTGTCGCCAGCTCATCATCCAACGCGAACTTGCGATGATTATTTGAAAAATAAAGAACCCCTTCCGGCTCCAAGCGTGCCATCGCCCGGGTGACAAGAGCTGGGTGATCACGCTGTACGTCAAAATGCTGTTCAGTGGCCTTGGAGTTGGAGAACGTAGGTGGATCGAGCAAGATAATATCGTAGACCGATTCTTCGCTCTCTAGCCAAGCCATCACATCAGCTCTAATTGCACGGTTTTGCGACTCAGCTAGGCCGTTACTCGCCAGATTCTCCTTGAACCAGTTGAGGTAGGTATTACTCAAATCAACACTGGTCGTGTACCTCGCCCCGCCGAGGGCTGCTTGAACACTCGCGACGCCCGTGTAGGAAAAGAGGTTAAGAAAGCGCTTGCCTCGCACCTCGCTCTGAATCTTTCTGCGTATCGGTCGGTGATCGAGAAATAATCCCGTATCCAGGTAGTCGTGGAGGTTGACCCATAGGCGAGCGCCCAACTCAGTTATCTGAGATCGTTCACCGCGTTGCGACACTCGCTCATATTGTCGCGTTCCACGTTGCCGCTCTCGCCGCTTCACGCCAATTTGGTCTCGATCAAGAATATTGAAAACCACTTGGCAGGCATCCACCACCTCGTTAAACCGCCGTGTAGCATCCGACTCGCTGACAGACTTAGGTGCCACATACTCCGCCACGTGGACGCAGCTTTCGTAAACATCAACCGCCACCGCGTATTCGGGCATATCGGCATCATAGAGACGAAAGCACGCAGTTTCGCTCTGCTGACGCCATTTCTTAAGCCGTTTTAAATTTTTCTGAAGGCGGTTTGCAAACATGTGGCCGCCCGCTGATAACTCAGGTAAGGCAGGAGTCTCCGCCACGGTGCCCTTTTTCTCCTTAACCAACTCACGCAATTCGTTGTCTTGGGCTAAATCGAACAAATACACGGCAATATCAAGGGGGCCACTTTTGAGTTTGTAGTTTTTGTGACTCCGAAGACCCGTGGCGCGAGCGTGCTTTGTGTCCAGTGCGAGAACCGCCGCTTGCCAACCCGAAAATTCGCTATGCAGGACCCGCCCCAATGTCGCGTAAAGTTTCTGGACAGCCTCATCGTGCCCCAATCGCTCGCCCCAAGGCGGATTAACCACGAGCAACCCCTTGCCCATCTCTCTGTGAGTAGGCTTCGCCACATCGGAGAGCTGTCGTGCTCTTACCCTAACGCAGGACGCCATACCCATTCGCTGCGTGTTCTCCTCGGCCTTCCGAATCGCCCCAATATCACCATCGTAGCCACGTATTTCGACATTCTCGGGTAACTCGCTGCATTTTTTGGACTGCGCTTCGGATCGAATCGTGAGCCATTGGTCCTCGCGGTGCCCAAGCCAACCGTGGAAACCAAAACGCTCCCTTCCTAGACCGGGCGCAATCGACATCGCCATCTGGGCAGCCTCTAATAGCAGCGTTCCGGATCCACACATGGGATCAATGAGTGAACCGCCCTCTTGAGCGATTTGCGGCCATCCCGCTCGAATCAACACGGCGGCCGCCACATTCTCTTTTAGCGGCGCCTTGCCACCTTCGAGTCGATAGCCTCGGCGATGCAAGCTGTCCCCAGACAGATCCAGATTTAGAACTAATCGTCCCTTCGACAGCTGCGCTACAATCCGCAAATCAGGTCGCTTAGCGTCTACTGAGGGCCGGATGCCTTCACGATCGCGGAAAAAGTCAACGATGCCGTCTTTAACCTTGAGCGCGCCAAAGTGCGTGTTTTTGATGGCATGACTCTGCCCCTTAAACTCAACGGCAAACCGCGTTTTTACGCCGAGATGCTCAGACCATCTAACAGTGCGAGCACTGGTGTAGACATCGTCTGCTGTGGCCACAGCCGTATCGCTGATGCGCAGTAAAATTCGGTTTGCCAGCCGACTCCATAAACAAGCCCGGTAAGCGATCGCGAGTGAACCCTCGAAGTGAACACCAGCTGGCGTCTCCCGCAAGCCCGTGGCACCCAACTCTTCGAGCTCGGTTACCAGTAACGTCCCGAGCCCAACTGGACAGGTCGCTAAAAATGAGAGGCTACTGCTCAAAACACGTTCTCCAACATCATTATTTTCGCCAGTGCCTCGCGCCACTCCCGATATTGCTGCTCAAGCGTTCCCTCGAGCGTGACGACGGTTTCCTCGATCTCGAGTGCCGTGGAGCGTGACTCGCTCTCCAGATCTAAAACCAATTCGAAAAGTTCTTGCTCATGAATCTTTAACGATCGATAAGCCGCATAGACAGCCTGATGACGTGCAAACGCAGAATCGTCGGCAAGGCCTTCTGCGTTTACGCCACGCGCCCTTCGCTTTTCCAGCCAGTCTAGCTGCTCTTTACTCGCTCGAAGCCACAGGCGATACGCCGTATCAATCTCACGAAGCGCGCTCGTCAGTTGCTCGTCAATAGTATCAACAAAGAGCAACTCATACTCCCTGAGTTTTGAAATGCGCTGATACATTGGGTCTTGCTCAGCGGGCGCCCGAAGGAGTTGCCAGCTCTCACCTTCACGACTGAGGTAGGCCTCAAACGCTTGGGGCGCAAGTTGCTGGGCATACCGCAGAAAGGAAAGCTGCCTCAGATAGTCCTCAGACTCCGGCATCAGAGCAACCTTGGTCGCCACATCATTGTGAATACGGTGAAACAAATCGGTAAAAGGGTCTTCGTTGTCTGCGGTTAAAACACCCTCACTGCTTGCATAATCCAAATAGGTGTCGCTTAAGAGCGTATCCCCATGCACCCCGGTTAACATCGCATGAACACGAAGTTGTCTCCCATCCGATTGTAAAACAACCATATCGAGCATTAACTGCGGAATCAGAGAGGGCTGGGGATACAACCTAACGACGCCCCACTGACCCGCATTCTCAAATACCCGTCGCTGCTTGGCGCCTAAGAGTTGCGCTTCAGTTTCACGAAATGCCCCCTCCATTGCGGTCCCACTTTGCAAGGGAATATCCGAACTGATCGTGATACCAATATCCAAGTCGGATGTGAGTGTCACGACGCCTCGCTCTGAGCTCGCAACCAAAATTGCCGACTTCTCTCGTTCGCTATCTGGCGACTGAGGTGCCGCAAAGGCGTTTGCAAGGCTCGCAGAAAAGGCCGCAAAAAGGATTAACAGCTGACCGTTTATTTGGTGTATCGACCTGGTCTTACTTAACGCGTGGTGCATACCTTGCCTTTGGTTAAGCTCCGCTCACAGCGAAACCCTAAATTATCCGGGTCGTAGCGCTTAAAAAATTGGCTAACGACCAACGGGAATCTTGTGCCAGGGGTCTCGACGGATGTCACCAGCAACAGAACCTCCCCTTCCTCGGACCGGGATAACCGGTGGGTAACCTCTAACCCCTCCTGAAGTGTCAACATAAAAAAGAGTTGGGAATCATCCCAACCACAGCGTTGCTCACCGAGCAGATCAGTCGTAACCGCTATCGCTGAGCCATCCGTTTCGCAAACGAGGGCAAAACTATTCTCGCGCTTTACCCGCGTGCGTCCCGTTGCCTGAATGATTTCGAGCAAACTGGGCTCAGTTATGATCTCAGCTAAACGGGCCAAGGTAAGTAGGTCGCGCCGGCCTGGCAGAGGGCCACCCGCAAAACCCTGCCCTTCTTTGGCCAACCGTTCTCGCCGAGCTGCCTCACGGCGAATTTGACGTCCAACCGCATTTAACTGATCTTGCAAGTTATCACTTTTTGCAAAGTCAATTTCCCAGTGACCGGACATATCGACGGGCATAGCTTTACGGGTAATTTCCTCCTCGATGGGAGCCGCACTACAGCTCACTAGAGATGTCATCAACAACATGATGAGCGCGTAGAATGTAGACTGCCTGCGCTTTTGGCTCACGCTTTTATAAAACCTAGCTCAACTGCTCACGAAGCTGAAACTTCAAAACTTTACCTGCTGGATTACGCGGCAATTGCGGTACCACATGGAGCTTCAAGGGAAGTTTGTATCGAGCAAGCTTCGATTCAGCAAACGAGCGAAGCTCCTCCAATGTGAGAGTCTCTTCAGCGTTGAGCGCCGCTACGGCGGTGACGGCTTCACCCCATTTATCATCAGGCAAACCAATCACGGCAACTTCAGCAATCGCAGGGTGCTCAAACAACACGCTCTCAACCTCTGCAGGGTAAATATTCTCGCCACCCGAAATGACCATGTCTTTTAATCGATCACAAATGTAGAGATAGCCCTCATCGTCGAGATAGCCGACATCACCTGAGTGGAACCACCCCTCTGCATCAATAGCCTTTGCTGTCGCTTCGGGCCGATTCCAATACCCCTTCATGATATTGGGGCCTTTTACACAGATTTCCCCACGCACATCCGGGCCGACGGCGACATTGTTGCTATCGACAATTCTCAATTCAGTATGCACAGGTGATAACCCGGCCGATCCAAGTTTTTCTAGGCATCTTTCCGGCCCGAGGAATGAGGCAAAAGGGCTGGTCTCTGTTAGCCCGTAACCCTGACAAAAACTCACATCACGCTCGCCGTAAAGCGATATGAGCGAGGCTGGGCAAGGTGCGGCACCAACAATCAAAATTTCAATAGATGAAAGATCGGTTGAGTCAAACTCCGGATGTTGCGCCATGAACAAAAACATAGCGGGCGCACCAAACATGTGTGTCACCTTGTACGACTCGATAGCGGTCAAAACAGCGCCCGGATCGAAGTGCCTCAACAGGACAAGCGGGCTCCCCATCTGTAGCGCCGAAATCGTCATGACATTCAGGCCACCAATGTGAAAAAGTGGCGCAGCGGTAAGCAATACATCAGAACTCTTCGCACCAAACGCAAGATTCGCATTGACGTTATTCCAGACGATGTTGCCATGCGTCAGCATCGCGCCTTTGGGTAATCCGGTCGTGCCCGAGGTGTACATGATTAACAGGGTGTCGTGGGCAGCGAGAGCGACTACATCATCCAGCTGAGTCGCGGATGCCATTGCATACTCGAGCGAGGTAAAACCCTCGACATCATCACCGACCGAAAAGTAATGACGACACGGTAATCGATCTTTCACGCTCTGAATAACGGGCGCCAACTCAGAATCAACAACCAGTGAATGTACACCCGCATCACCAATGATAAACGTGAGTTCGTCACCCGTTAGTCGGAAATTCAATGGGACAAAAATAGCCCCCAATGAAATGGCTGCAAAGAGTGTTTCAATAAAAGTGGGCTGGTTGAAGCCCAAAAAACCCACTCTGTCGCCAACGCAGACACCCGAATCACGCAGTAATCCGGCTTGCCGGCGCACTCGCTCGGCAAATTCACCGTAAGTCGTCTCAAGGCCCTCGTAAACAATAGCTATGTTGCTCGGACGTTGCTCAGCTTGTTTTAACACTTGGGCAGCAAGGTTAAAGTTGGGTTCGGGTCGATGCATTGATTGTGTCTCTCAGGCTTGGTTACGTGAGGCGTCGCCTCGTAATGTCAAGTTTCCATCATCACTCGGGATCATTCGGGCGTCTGGTGCCGGCTTAGCGACTAATCGTCGCCTCCCCCCACGTGTTGAAGCCCGCAATAGCGGGTGTGCCTGGCAGGTACATCTGCTCAACAGCATCGATACCAAAACCCGCACCACTCAGAAGCGCTTTGGTGTCTCGCGTGATGTGGCAGCCGCCAAAAATACGCTTCCAAATGGGATTTACTCTGCGTTGCCACTTAGCAACACTTTCATCTGGGGCTATACCGTGCTCACAGAAAAAGAGTTTGCCTCCGGGCTTCAGCGTTCGACGGGCTTCGGCAAGTGCCGCATCCGGATCCGGTACGGTGCAAAGCGTAAAGGTAATAAGAATCGAGTCGACGGAGGCGTCTTCTAGCGGGATCGATTCGACGGAACCCTGAATGAAATCAATATCCAGCCGCGCCTCGCGCGCACGATCCGAGGCGAGTTCCCATGACTTGGAACAGGGGTCAACCCCTATCACTTTATCCACTTGATTGGCGTTATAGTGGGGAAGGTTCTGACCCGCACCGATGCCAAACTCGAGCACAGTGCCAAATGCCTTTGGTACAACTTTTTGACGTTGTCTGAGCACCGGTTTCGTACCACAAGCACAGGTCACCAAGCGCGGCACCACGTAGTCGTTATAGATTCCCATCTCAATCCCCTTTTTTATTGTTAACAGACTCTTTATCGGCCTGAGCGATGCGTCGCCTTAGACAGGCATTCAAAGACTAGTCGATGTAAGCGTCGGCGTCGATCACACGCATCTCGTCTTCGATCCATTTCTCGACTCGCGACATCAGCGCAATCGGATCCTCACCGCTGTGCGGAACGATAGCTGGGCCAATCGAAAAGTCAGCACGACCTGGAACGAAGGTCCACGACTTAGCAGGCCAGCAGCGCCCTGTCGCTGCCGCTATGGGAACGATAACGGCATTGGTCTCCAATGCTAAACGTGCAGCGCCTGACTTATAGAGCCTTTGTTGACCACGCGCTGAGCGCGTTGCCTCAGGAAACATAATGATCCACTTACCTTCATCCATAAGTCGCGCACCAATGCTGGCTACACGTCGCCAAGCGTCACCCTTGGCGCTCCGATCAATGGGCACCATGTGAAGTCGACCAATGGCCCACCCGAAGAACGGCACTAAGTTCAGCTCTTTTTTGTAAACGTAGGCAACGGGATGATTCATCACGCTTGGAAAAAAGAATGTCTCGAGCGTGGACTGGTGTTTACTGCAGATGATGACTCGGTGACCTGCGTCTGCGGCCTGTGTAAGGTTTTCGTAGCCCGTTACGCGAGTCCGGACACCCCCGGCCCATTTGACCGCAAAAATAGCAAGCTGCAACCAGGGTCGACCGATCCAAAAATAGGTCACTCGATAAGGCATTAAAAACGAGGATACGACGAGAATCGATGCCAGTGGTACGACCGTAGTGGCCATGATCAAAAATACCAAGACCGACCTGAGTGCTCGCATTATTCCCCCAAACTGACGCCACAACGTGGCGCTCGATACTAACAATTCTCGTCACGGTCGCAAGCGCAAACACCGTCAATACGGTTTTTACGCGAAGTCTCAGGGTCTATACTGTCTTTGAGGGCATGATTTTGAAGAAACCACCATCAAAACAAGACATTCGGCAACGACTTGAGCGTCAAACTCGTTCGTTTCTAGACGATGGGGGTGAGATCGAGTCGGTTCCCCTGGGTGCAAGCGCCGTTGATGAGGCCGTTTCACCCATCAAGACACCCATTTTTTCGGGCAAACCACAGACCCGAACCCCGGTAAACGATGTCATCGAAACGCTGAGACGTCGGCGAGAGGCGAAGTTACGACGAAAGCCAGCGGCCACAAGAAAGCGCAAAACCACGCGGCGCAAGCAGATTCTTTACGATGATTTTGGTGAGCCACTGCGTGTGGTGTACCACGACGAATAGCGGCGGGTGAACTAAGACCGGCCGCTAGGCGTAAGCTCTGTGGCAACTTACATGACGACCCATACGAAAGTGATGCATCAAAGCGAGTGTGTCAGTCAACGCACTTCACGTAAGCCACGCTGCGATGAACCGGACCTCATAACCGCACCATGACCGTATTAAGGTGAATCCATACCCATGATAAGTATTTCACGATCGATAACCGTAAACCGTTCGGGCTATGACTGCTTTCAATATCTCAGCGATCTTAGGAATTTGATCGAATGGGACAACCAGGTAAAAACATCACGTAAGTTAGGCGGAGGTCCCGTAGGCCGAGGAAGCACCTTCACAGTGCACTTATTTGCGGGCTGGTTTACCTACCCAATCACCTATGTGGTAACTCACTGGGCGCCCTCTCAAAAACTTATTATCGAAGGCAGGAGCGCTTTTTTTACTGTCAAAGACACAATCGAGCTCGATGGGGGCGAAGAAAGGACAGACATCACCTACCAAATGGAGCTTCACCCAAAATTTGGCTTTACCGCGTTGTTACGTCGCGCCGAAAGCAGCCTGAATCAACATTCCGACCGACTCATGGCCCAACTTAAAAGTGCACTGCAAGATGAAACGTGCGAAGCGACGTTAAGCCCCCGCAACGCCAAGGCTGATGCAGTTACTTGGCGTGCTCTGGCCTGTTTTACGCGTTTTGGCTACCTGTCGGGTCGACGCATTTGGCTGCCCATGTCTGAACGCTTAGAGGGACAACATGTGGTGCTAACTGGTGCAAACTCCGGTATCGGTCTCGCGGCAGCTATCGATCTCGCCGCAGCCGGCGCGGCGCTTACGCTCGTGGTCCGGAGTCAAACCAAGGCTGAAAAAACCGCTGAAATTATCGCCGCAGAAACCGGAAGAACCGATATTGCGTTTGAACTCGCTGACCTGAGCTTGATGAGCGATACAGAGGCCCTGATCGAGCGACTGCTAACCACAGACCGCAAAATCGATGTCCTGATCAACAACGCGGGTGCACTGTTCAACGAGCATTCACGCACAGATGAGGGGCTAGAACAAAGCTACGCGCTGCTACTCCTCTCTCCCTGGCGACTCACAGAAGCACTAAAGCCGCTGTTGGTTAACGCTTGGGGACCCGCCCGCGTTATCAATGTTGTATCGGGAGGCATGTATGCGGAGCGACTTAACCTCAAACGCTTAAATATGGCTGCTGAGGGATACCGTGGTGCGCGGGCTTATGCACAGTGCAAGCGAGCCTTAAGCGTTTTGACAGAAATATGGGCAGAGCGCTGGGCAGACGATAATATCGTCGTAAATGCCATGCACCCCGGCTGGTCAGATACCCCAGGTGTACAAAAATCCCTACCCCTATTCCGGCGAATTACGCAGCTTGTTCTGAGGTCGCACAAGGAGGGGGCGGACACCATTGTCTGGATGGCCCGGTCCAAACAGGCAGCGTTATCGTCAGGCAAACTGTTCTTAGACAGAGAACCCCGCTCGACCTATCTGTTGGGCAATAACGTTGAGCAACCGGATACTCGAGCAGACCTCGAGCCCATGCTCCATAGCGATTTTTCAGCCGCGCTAAATACGGTTAACTGAGATTCTGGGACTGAAGAATTGTTTGCTTCAGCCCCACCTCTTCCGTCTGCCGAAAGTTAACCGTCTTATTCACTTATTTGAGAAAAGAGACTTGAGACTCCCTACGTCGTTGCTTAACGTGGTGCTTTCGACAGTGGACGCCTCGGGTCATGCAAACAACGCCAATACACCTCTTCACACCGAGCTTCACGGTCGAAGATATTGACGACTTAACCTCTCGGCTCAAACGCACCCGCTTCCCAAATGCCGAAACGGTTGAGGACTGGTCTCAGGGTATACCCCTCTCTTATCAACAAGAACTCATCGACTATTGGATTCATGAATACGATCATCAGCGGGTCCCTTCAAGGCTGAATGTGTTTTCGAACTTTCAGACTGAAATTGATGAATTGGATATTCATTTCATACACCACCGCAGTCGACATACTTCCGCTACACCTTTACTGATAACGCACGGCTGGCCAGGTTCCGTACTGGAATATTTAGACGTCATCGAAGCGCTGACCAATCCGACGGAACACGGTGGGTCAGCAAGCGACGCTTTTCACGTGGTTTTACCGGCACTGCCCGGATTTGGGTTCTCCCAAAAACCGCGAGGGCCCGGAGTTGGTGTGCCTCAAATCGCCAGTATGTGGGAACGACTCATGTCGCGACTCGGGTATGCGCATTTCCATGCGCATGGCGGCGACTGGGGCTCTATCGTTACACAGGCAATTTTGCTGCAATCAGAAACGGCTTGCTCAGCCGGTCATTGCACCCTTCCAGTTGTCCCACCCGACCCATCTACCTTAGACAACCCGCTACCCGAGGAGATTGATGCGGTCGAATCGTTTCAATTCTATAACGATTGGGATTGTGGGTATTCAAAGCAGCAAAGCACCCGTCCGCAGACACTCGGCTATGGGTTGGCCGACTCTCCCGCTGGGCAGATGGCATGGGTTGTTGAGAAATTTGCTTTCTGGATGGATTGTGAGTCCAACGGTATCCGACATCCGGAGAACGTTATTAGCAAGGATGTTCTTCTCGATAACGTCATGCTGTATTGGATGACTAACTCGGCGGCGTCCTCCGCAAGACTCTACTGGGAGAGCTTTAACAAAACGAACCTCGATCCCATTTCTCGTCCCATTGGCTTGAGTGTCTTCCCAAAGGAAATTATGCGCACATCAGAACGGTGGGCACGGGGCCGATTCAAACAGCTCACTCACTTTAACAATCAGTTCGAGCGCGGCGGTCACTTTGCTGCGATGGAAGTGCCTGAAACCTTGATCAATGAGCTACGTGCGTGGCGATCCACANNGCNGTAGAAACNTACCGCTNAAAGTGCGTNACACCGTCAATAACGGTCATATCCACCGCGAGTTCTCGCATGTCCGGCGCGGTAAGTGGGCTGCCCGATAACACCACTAAATCAGCGATTTTGCCGGGCTCAATGGATCCNATCTCATNATCCATAAAGACCTGCCAAGCCGCATCAATCGTGACAGCCCTCAAAGCGCTCATACGGTCTATTCGCTGATTAGGCCCCAGNACNACGCCCGTCTTCGTTTTTCTTTCTACAGGGCTCCATNCGGCTTGTAATGGCCTCATNGGCGTCACGGGCGTGTCCATATGCGACGAGAAGCGAACGCCCGCGTCTTGCGCCCATTTCGCAGGACTCATATTTGCCGCGCGCTCGGGACCCATGAAAATACCCGCGTGCCTGTCACCCCAAAAAAACGTGTGAGCTGCGAAGAAACTGGGTGTGACGTTTAACTCGGCCATTCGGATAATCTGATCCTGGCGCGCCATTTGCGCGTGGATGATAAGTGGCCGAGCCTCAGGCCAAGGATGTTTTTTGCCCGCGGCCTCAATAGCATCTAACGCATCCTCGATTGAAGCGTCTCCGTTACCGTGAATGGCGACCTGAACTCGCTGCTTGTACAAGCCCTCAACTTGCTCAAAAAGCACTTCGCGTAATACCGCGGGATAACCTCGATATTCTTCGTCGCCCTTGTAAGCATGGTGATAAGGTTGACTCAAGTAACCTGTAAATCCCTGAATACTCCCATCCGCAATGATCTTTACGCGAGGCACAACCACCCTGCCGCCCTCGAACTCGGCAAGGCCAACCTCACCGNTTATTAACTGCGCTCCCACCTCATCGAACCAAGGGAACAAGGCAACCCGCAAGGGTATTTGGTTGTACTCAGACATTGGTCCCAACAGGCTCGCNAGCGCCTTTGGCATGCCGCCAGACGAGGCCGTAGTAACCCCGTATTCCAAGTACTCCGCCGACGCTAGCTGCGTCATCTTCCATACATCACCGGCCGAAAGATCAAGGGTTTTTTGCCGAGCATCGTGAGTGGCGGTCTCCTCAAGAATCCCGTTGGGCCTTCGCTTGTCGGGCGAGCTCAGATCTCGAACAATGTGTCCGCCCTCTGGGTCTGGGGTGGTCTCGTCAATAGCCAATTCNGCAAGCGCTGCTGAGTTGAGCACCATCAAATGGCCCGACACATGAACGATGGCGATTGGCCGCGTCGCTGAGACTTGGTCCAAATCGTCTCGTGTTGGATGNCTCTTCTCGGCAAGTAAGGTGTCATCGTAATTACTACCCACTAACCAACCATCAACTCTCTCGGCACCGAATGCCCTNAGTTTATCTAGCAGCTCATCGATCGATTTCGTGTCGCCAATGGGTGGACTGTTTAAGTCAACCGTGAAGGCCGTTTGCCCCGAACCCGGGAAATGACCGTGGGCGTCAACAAAACCGGGGATTAACGTTCTACCGGCCAGGTCTATAACCTCGGTGTGTTCTNCTATGAGTTTGCTAACAACCGCATTCGCACCGACCGACTCAATGCGGCCGTCGCGAACGCTGATTGCTTGCGCAACGGTGTTGTCAGCGTCCATCGTGAGCACTTCACCGTTGTAAAATACTTGATGCCGCGGCGGCACTGGATCACCTANNAGCGTTTTGACGTACAGGCCACCNGNGAGCAGTACGGCCCCCAATGCGATAACAGTGCGCTTTAACATACCAAGTACCTACTTATTGATTTTTATTGTTTTGTTTTTAACGGTTTGGCCTTGCTCTAGTAATGTGGGGGGGCTGGTTCTTCATCGGAGTCCCCCAAATGCTCGATGAGGGCGGCTTGCTCCTTGAGGCGATTGCGCAACTCATTTAGCGTCACCTCCACCTGCTCCAGCCGTTTGTGCTGGCTTAACAGCACCTGTTCTAGCTCATCATTCGCCAATTCCAAAAATGCGATCTTGGCCTGTAAGTCTGTCAATTCAGATTTGATTTCTTCATCATCCATGGCGGTATCCTACCCTGTGTTTTTTGTTATCCAAAGCGCAGACGAAGCATATCAACTGATAAACTCTGCACGCTCGAGTAGGCGTTAAGGCGACAACGGTGAAGGCAAAAAAGAACTCTCGTGCTGTGTACAGTACTGATCGAGGCAGGTTATGCCCCCAGTGTCTAAGGAATACGGCGGAATGCGTTTGTGGAAAAGATCGCCCTTCGTCAGCGGGTGACGGTATTGTGCGAATAACCCGAGAAACGAAAGGTCGTGGNGGCAAAGCCGTCACCGTTATTAGCGGACTGCCCGTCTTACCTGAAGAATTAAAGGTCATCGCAAAAAAACTTAAGCAACGCTGCGGTGTCGGCGGCTCCACGAAGGGGGCGACTATCGAAATACAGGGCGACCAGCGGACCGTTTGTAAAGACGCGCTGGAGGCCCTGGGATATACCTGCAAGTTAGCCGGNGGCTAGNGCACTAATCAGACTAGAANGTAATAAGCGCCTTCTGCCCNGTCCTNCGAACGCCATATTTTGCGCCTGCAAGCGGTGTGACAGATTCAGCTAAGGTGATGCGATCTGAATAATGACTTGCGAAGGTTGTGGTGAGTTCAGCCACAACCCGTGACTGCATGCGCCCAACAATCTCTCTGCCAGCCTTCATCATAAAGGGTGTCAACAGCCATCCATTGATCCCCCAAGAGAAGCCGTAGCCTCTATTGAGCGTTGTTGGCGCCAAGTCCAGAGCACCGTAAATATAAAGCTGCTTGAACTCATTGGAGCCATAGCGTGACCATTCTGTCATACGCTCTACCGCGGCAGCCTCCATAGCCATCAAGATTGCGTTACCCAGCTTTCCACCCCCAATTGCATCAAATGCCAATGTAGCACCCGTTGCGCTAAGCGCCGCGCTTAACTGAGCGGTGAAATCCTCCGCAGAACTGTTGACTACGTGCTCTGCTCCCTGCCCCTTTAGAAGCGCGACCTGCTCTTCACTTCGAACCACGTTCACGAGAGGAATGCCGTCATTCAAACAGATACGATTTAGCATTTGACCTAAGTTTGACGCCGCGGCGGTGTGAACGATCGCCTTGTGACCTTCCATTTTCATTGTTTCAACGAAACCTAATGCGGTCATCGGGTTGACGAAACATGAAGCGCCCTCCTCAGGCGTCGTGCTATCGAGCAAGGGGATGACCTGAAAAATGGAGACCGTGCGATAGTCTGCGTACATTTCGCCACCGAAGAGCGCCACGCGCTTTCCAATAAGCGCCTGAGCCTCGGGGCTTGCGCCGGCCTCAACCACAGTACCGCAGGCCTCGTTGCCAACAGGGAGCCACTCACCAATACGTGTTGCCATCGCGCGCATCGCAGGTGCGGGGACGTCTAAAATAATGGAAGGATGCCCGTTGCGTTCTGAGGCTCTAATGGAGTCGACATCGGCCGCCCCAAACATGAGACCCAAATCAGATGGATTAACGGGTGATGCCTCAATTTTCACCATCACCTCGTTATCTTTGGGCGATGCAATGTCGACCTCAAACAAGGCACATTCGATGGTGCCCTCTTCGTGGACACAAGACTGCATTTGGAGACTTTTCATATTAATTTCCTATCGGTTTATTTTAGCGCGAGTCGTTTTTACTGCGCCGAGTAGAGCAAACATCATTTTTTAGAGCAATGCTTACAGTGGCAAATGACTCTTGCCCTGGCGACAACAATTAATACTGATAATCGCGCTCAAGGTCACTTAGCATTTCTGCGGGCTTACCGGCTTTGAGCCGATATATTACGGTGTAGGCTAAAACCGCGCGAACATATTCCCTTGTCTCTTTAAAGGGAATGGTGTCAACCCAGCGCGCAATACTCATGGTCCCCTCAGACCAGCGACGGACACGATTGGGACCCGCGTTGTATGCAGCCAATGCGAGTACGCGATTACCCTTATAGTTGTCGATCAAATCAGCATAGTAGAGCGCACCGACCGCCGTATTGTATCCCGGACGCATCAGACGTGACCGTGAATAACGATAATTGTGTTTGCGCGCTGTGAGTCGAGCCGTGCTGGGCATCAGTTGCATCAATCCACGTGCCCCCACTTTCGAGACCGCATCCGGCGATAGCGCACTCTCGCGGCGCGCAACGGCCATGAGTGACTCAGCAGTTAACCCGGATTCTGAGGCGGCATTCGCGAATTCCTCACTAAAAACAACGGGAAACCTTAGATCTACACGATCCCAGGCGCCGGCGGCTGCCGCGGCCTCAATTGCCCATGGATGAAGCCCGACTGAAGACGCTAACTCCGCCAGCAAAAGCGCCACTTGTTTATCAGCGAGCGCTGCCCGAAATTCAGTGCGAGCCTCCCATTTTCTTCCCAACGCTAGAAGCTCTCTCACCCGATCAACTAACATTTTTTGATGGGGCGTTACCGCATTTTCTCGCTTGGAGGCAGAGCCTAATGTCGGCGGCTTACTCAGCGTCGACGCAGCGAGGTAGGCGTGAAATCCACGCCCCATTGCAAGGCGCTCAAAGGTAGACTGCGCAAATTCGGCCTCGCCCGGGCCTGCGGCAATGGCGCGCCAGTATTGCCACTCATCCGCCGCCTGTTTGCCTTCTGACAACCAGTCAAAACCTTCTCGAAAAGCCACCCAATCCGCCGCATCGATCTGCGCCCGTAAATAAATTTCGCTGAGCTCGTCCTCCTTAAGCAAAATTAAGGTCTTTTTGACCCATTCCTGTGGCGCAGCGCTCTTCGCAAACAAGCTGTGTCGCGCAATGAGGCTATGCATTTCGCTTAGTTGATCCGCGCGAAATTCAAACCGCTCAGAGAGCGTTTGTAGCGCTGTAAAGGCCTTACCTGGGTTGACGCGAGCAAGACGCTTAACACCTAAGTAAGCGATATCGCGTTGATGCATTTCTTGTCCACGCACCTTTTGCGTAACGCGGTCAGGTCTTCGGTAAATTTCCCCCAAGTCAGCAAGACTTCGTTTTAGTTCTTTTGACGCAAATCGTTGCAGATAACGAAGCAGGTAACTGTTGCGCGCATCCGCTGCCTTGAGTGCGCGTTCCCAGACAACATCGTCGGTTGGACCCGAGTGTTTTATCCAGGCCTTAAATACGGGGTCACAGGCTTTGATCTGAGACTTCCCAACGCTCCAAGCCGTGTTCAGCAATACGTTAGCCGCATCGACCCTTCCCATACTGAGTAGCGCATGAGCTCGATGACATGAGAGCTCAGTGCTCAAGTCAGATCGGTTGGTTACCGCAATGATGGTCCGCCAGCGGCGGTCCTCAACCTTGTGACGCACAAAACTTCGGAGCGTGCGCATAGCGAGCGGTGATCCATCAGCCGTCGCCATGAATTGGTTCATTTCCTCGCTGCTCGCGTAATGTAAGTTACCCTCAATTACGAGGGCATCAAGATAGATGGCTAAAGCATAGTTCGAGAGCTCATCTCGCAGCGACTGATAACGAGGTCCAACCCCTGTCCTCAACTCTTTGACCGCGAGTTCGAATTTTTGTCGCTGTACTGAGGGCTCAGATACGCTAGACGCGACAGCCAATCGAGAATCGAATCCTAAGAAAGAAAGGACCGTTAGGAGACAAGCCGTGAGGACTGTGCGAGAGTTTAGTGGGGTAACGCAGAACATCAGTGTGAGCATGAAGCGAGCGCACGTTTTTTTCAATGAATTAAACGAATGAAAACCAACGCAGGAGTATCCGAGAGCCACATGACGACAGACAGTATTCGCCTCACGCAATTCAGTCCAGCTGCTGGCTGCGGTTGTAAGCTCTCCCCTGACATATTGCGTCGCATTCTAAGCGGAGTTGAGACAGGAACACCTGAAAACACTCAAGCCTCGCTGTTAGTAGGTAACGACTCGCGGGACGATTCAGCAGCCGTTGATATCGGTAACGGTCGCGCATTACTCAGCACAACTGATTTCTTCACACCCATTGTGGATGACCCTCGAGAATTTGGTGAGATTGCCGCAACCAACGCGATCAGCGATATCTATGCGATGGGTGGCACGCCAACGGTCGCAATCGCCATACTGGGATGGCCCGTGGATAAGTTAGCGCCTGAAGTTGCAAGGGAGGTCTTATCGGGTGCCCGAGCCATCTGTTCCAAGGCAGGAATCACATTAGCTGGTGGCCACAGCATTGACATATCCGAACCCATTTTTGGGCTGGCCGTATCCGGCCTAGTAGACATTAATCACCTCAGACGAAATGATACGGCGATCGACGGCGATGCCCTCTTTTTAACAAAGCCGCTCGGTGTGGGAATCATCAGCACGGCGGGCAAAAGAGAGCGCGCAACCCAACAAGATTTAACGCTTGCGAGCGATAGCATGCGCACGTTAAACAACATTGGCGCCGAATTATCGTCCCTGGAGGGCGTCACGGCGATGACCGATGTCACAGGTTTTGGGCTGGCCGGCCACCTTAGTGAAATGATGCGTGGCAGCGGTCTCGACGCGAGCATCGACTGGTCAGCAATCCCCACAATGGGTGATTTAGAACGCTACATAGCAGAGGGCTGTGTTCCCGGTGGTACAGACCGTAATTTTGGCTCCATCGCAACGCACTTGCCGCCTCTAACCGATTTTCAGCGAGCCGTTCTTTGCGATCCACAAACCAGCGGCGGCCTACTCATCGCTGTGCGTCCTGATGCACGTGATGAGATTGCATCAAGATTACACGCGGCGGGGCTCCCAGGTAGGCCCATTGGCGAACTATCGATCGCGACCTCGGACCAACCTAAGTTAACACTTCGTGCCTAGCTCCTCCCAAAGTCGCATTTTAGCCTCCGAATTCGGCAGCCTTTTTACTGAGAATCGCTTGCTCATTGACACGCGTGCGCCGGTTGAGTTTGAAAAAGGCTCGTTTCCTGCGGCAATCAACCTTCCGCTTATGAGTAACTCAGAGCGTGAACAAGTAGGCACCTGTTACGCCGAACGCGGGCAGGAAGCGGCCATTTCACTCGGGCATGAACTTGTGACGGGTACTGCGAAGGAAGCACGCATTGAGCAGTGGATCAGTGCCATAAAAAGTGCACCGGAGGCCGCTTTGTTTTGTTTCAGGGGCGGCTTGCGATCGCAGACAACGCAGGCTTGGCTGGCGGAGCGAGGTTGTCACGTACCGATTATCGAGGGTGGCTAC
The DNA here is from genome assembly GCA_002689915.1 of Halieaceae bacterium. Taxonomy (GTDB): domain Bacteria; phylum Pseudomonadota; class Gammaproteobacteria; order Pseudomonadales; family Halieaceae; genus Luminiphilus; species Luminiphilus aquimaris. The sequence continues at coordinate 47,629 of NZIJ01000042.1, forward strand.
AAGGCATTACGCCGATTTCTCATTGACAGCTTCGCGGCGTCGTTACAGGCATCAAACCTTGTCGTGGTAGCAGGCCGAACAGGTGTCGCCAAAACGGCACTCCTGAATCAATGCGCGGAGTCTTGTGGCTCATCACAGAGACTCGTAACGATTGATCTAGAGGGTTTGGCGAATCACCGAGGCAGTGCCTTTGGTAAACGAATTACACCGCAGCCCAGCCAGATTGATTTTGAAAATGCGATAGCAATTGCCTTTCTTAAGGCAATTAAATCTGATGCATCGGCCGTAGCGGTAGAGGATGAAAGTCGGCTTATTGGTCGCTGCGCCCTCCCGATACTGCTTCAAGAGTGCATAGCCAAGGCACCTGTCATAACCGTCGAGGCAAGCTTAGCGCAACGTGTGGAACACTCCTGGCAAAATTATATTCTTCAAAATCACAGTGAATTGGTGCAAGTCGCAGGCGATGATGAGCATACTTTTGAGGTTTTCGCTGCATCCCTAAGAAACAGCTTGGAAAACATCAAGAAGCGTCTGGGCGGCGTCAGGTATTCGGAATTATCGGGGCTTCTAGAGACAGCCATCTCAGAGCATCGTTTAGGACGTTCCGAGGCACATAAAGCCTGGATAGAGATTTTATTGCGGGACTATTACGACCCCATGTACGACTACCAGCTAAAGTCCAAGCAGCGCAGAGTCGTTTTTAGTGGTGATTTTGACGCGGTTGCACAGTACCTCCAGCAAAGCCCCTCTCCTTGGCTAAATGCTTAAACGCGAAATAACGTGGCAACCACGCTATGGATCAGCGGTGCGAATCCGTTTAGGTCTCACCCCTTGTCACTGCCGTTCAAAGACGGAGAGCACCTCTAAGTGAGGTGTCTGCGGAAACATATCCAAGCCCTCTACCTGAGTCAGCCGCAAACCTTGGTCTTGTAGAAACTGTGCATCGCGCTGCCAAGTGGCAAGATTACACGAGATATAAACGACCCATGAGCACTCGGAGAACAGGGAGCCAAACGCGTCTCGCGCCTTTAATCCATCTCGCGGAGGATCGAGAACAACACCGTTAATCGAGGGCAGCGACGATATCAACGCTCGTATTTGTCGATCGTCAAAGAGATTTACCCGCTGAGTGGTAACAGTGGCTATGTTGAGTGCGGCAAGCGCCTCAAGCGCCACGTCATCGCCCTCTACTGCCACAACCTGCGCGTGCGGGTTTCGCTCAGCTACCACCGACGTCAAATTGCCGCTACCACAAAATAGCTCGAGTACGGGGCCCTCGGGTACGAGCGATGCGAGCTTATCGGCGAGCCAGTCACGCATGACCGCATTCTGACTATCATTTGCCTGTCTAAACGGTTGCCTCTTGTCTATGAGGGGCGCGTCTCGCTTGTCATCTATATCGAGGGTAATCCATTTCTGTTTCGACCTCGGGCGCCACGCACTATTCGGTAAGCTGTCGCGCAGACGGCTCAATAACACCTGATTAGCGTCTGTTAATACGGCGCATGTCTCTATGTCAGCCAGGTCGTGGGAGCTCGCCCCCAGGTAGCCCAGCTCCCGCCCATTGGTTTTAAGTTGGGCGCGATTGCGGTAACCCAATTGTCTTACTGAGCCGTTTACACAACAGCTAAGATGCGTTGCATTGAGAGACGCCAACGCCGATGCCAGTTTTACCTGTTTGGCAGAAACCTGCGCCTCATAGTCCATAAACATCCATGGGCAACCACCGCATTCACCCTGCGTATGATAGATGCAGGCGGGTGTCACTCTATGGGCGTGCGCCTCAATTACCTCAAGAAGTACGGTTTCCGTCATGGCGCCTTGGCGGGTTCTTCGAACCCGGACAAGCTCACCGAGCCAAACGCCCGCAACGAATATGACTTGTCCATCTGACGCCTCGCCGACACCACGTCCATCGCTCGCTAAATCACGGATCAGGATCTCGAGTTCATCGGTTTTTGGGGGCACCCGCCGACGAGCTTTACCGGGAACCTTAATTCTAACTTTCCGCGAGGACATTAATGTGGGCTGCCGTACTGGCCGAGGGTTCACTAGTCTATCAGCAGGCGCCAAAGACAACGGCAAAAAAAGCAAATACGTCTGACAGAAATAACGGCGGGCGTCCTCAAAAAAGGGCTGAGTTGCACGTTTACCCGATGTCGGGGGCTCAGATGCTTACGTGAATACGCGCTAGCGCAATTGATTGCGCGTTTGATGGCGCCGCTGGCAGGGATCGAACCTGCGACCTTTCGCTTAGGAGGCAAACGCTCTTCCGACTGAGCTACAACGGCACAGGCGTAAGTCTAGGACACTCCCCCACAAAAACCTAACGAAAAAGTAGGCCTTATCGAAGGCGCGGACTAGGGTAAATCCGCTCATGAATTCGTGAGTGCCGAGTATTTTGGCTGATCAATATAAAGTCTGTGGGCCACTGTTTGACGAAGGTGTGCACCGAGGATATCAACATCCATCGGCTCGTTAGACCGAAGCGCCGACACGAGATTCCACCTTAGCTGAACCAGGTCCTCAGTACCTTCAAGCCCCGAAAACAACGACTTCAACCCTGCGAGTTCGGCACGCTCTGCAGCGGGTGCGAAAGAAAGCTCGCGCTCTGCAATGGAGAGTGAATTGACCGCGACACGCATTAAAAATTGGTCTGCCCCTACTAGCTTTTCGCCAACATGCTCATTCAAATGCGACTTTACCGATCGGATAATCTCACTGACAGATGGGAGATTTGCATCACTTATCTTATCGGGGTGGGCGGGTAGCTCACCCGGGATGAGGAGGTGGACGCAATCCATTTGCGCTTCGCTACTGCGTCGACCAATAACGGGCCGCTCCACTGACGGTGTCTCGCCACTTCGCCAGGTATTCGCCATACCCAATGTCGTCACTGACCACCAAAACGAACCGAAGACCTCCCAGAACCGCAGTGTCGCGAGATCTACCGGCTGGCCCGTTTCCGATTCGTAGCCCGCGATAAGATCCTCGACCTTACCAAAGCCCCCAACAGGCAAAGATCGGTTACCAAATCGCCATGAATTGACACACAGCCAACCGAGGTCTCGCATGGGGTCACCCATGTGGCAAAGCTCCCAATCAAGCACAGCACCTATGCCATCGGGCGTTACCATTAAATTACCGTTCCTGAAATCCCCGTGAACCAACGTCGTCTCAAAATCAGCTGGAACATTGCTGAGCAGCCACTGAGCAGTAAAGTCGATCATCGGTTGTGGCGTGTCCAACGCAATATAGGCCTCCCAGGTCTCGCGCACTAAGGCCTCGGGCGAGACGTTGTGCAACCGCTCAACGAGAGAGCAAGGCACAGGCAAGGCGTGGATTCGCGCCAACGCCTGACCACAGTCGAAAGCCAACGATGCTCTGGCATCACTCAGCTCAGGGCGTTTTACAATCCGCTGCCCCATGGTCTCGCCCTCTAACCATTCCATGATGTAGCCGTCGCCCAGACCATCCCCTGGACACAGCACATACTCGATACCGGGCACGGGCACACCGCCATGAGCGGCTAGTTGCAGTAATTCGACTTCTACACTGGGCGGTAACTGTCCGTAAGAGGATGACGCCAAGCCAGGCTGCGCTCGACGCAGCGCAAAGACCTGCGTATCGCCGCCCTTCGCTTCGATCGTAATACGAAACGTTTGCTGTGATGCGCCGGCAGTGAGCTGGCTTGAAGAGATCAGCTTCGCCCCTTCGAAATGGCGCGAAATGAGCGCCGACAGACTTTCCTCAAACGTTTGATCCACGGTTTTCAACTAACGCCTTTAGGCTTACGTTGATCCATGAAGCCAAACATATAGCCCGCAACTCTTCGCTTTTGAATCTCGTCTGCGCCCTCTGTTATTCGATACCGGCGGTGATGACGGTAAATGTGTTCAAAGGGCTTATATCGCGAGTAACCAATACCGCCATGGACTTGCATAGCCGTGTCCGCCGCCTCGCAGCAAAGCTGATTCGCCTGGTAGTTACAGATAGAGACTTTGTCCGATACCGAAAAGGCACCATCGCGATCCATAAGCCAAGCTGTTTTATGAATCAGCGCTCGCAACATTTCGCAACGAGCCTGTAGGTCCACAAGTGGAAACTGAATCGCTTGGTTACTCGCCAAGGGTTTACCGAAGGGCTTACGCTCTTTCGCATAAGCAACGGCTTCATTGACGCAATATTGGGCCGCTCCCAAGCTTGAGGCCGCCTGACGAATTCGGTTTTCGTTAAAGAAATGCTGCACCACCTGAAGGCCTCTGCCCTCCCCGGCAAAGATGGCTGAGTCGGGAACGCGCACATTGGTAAACCGAACCCGAGCATGGTCAGAAGGCATGTTGAACGTCCACAGGTACTCCTCAACCTCTACGCCAGGGGCACCCATCGGCACCATGAAGGCCGTGATCCCGGCAGCGTCACCAGCATTGCCCGAGGTCCGGGCCATCACCATGTCACTGTGTGCAGTGTGAACCCCAGTATTCCACGTCTTCACACCATTGATGACCCAGTCATCGCCATCGCGATGGGCCACTGTTTCCATATGGGTCGCGTCCGAGCCGTGGTCTGGCTCTGTAATACCAAAGGCAAAACCTCGCGTCGCATTTTTTAGGCCGGGCAACCAGTCAGACTGCTGCTCGGGTGTCCCGTATTCCAGCATCAATAATAGGCCAATGTTATTGCCCACGACTGAATGCTCATTTTGCAAATCGTTGTGTAGACCAAGCCCCTTTGCAGCCAGATGTTCGCGAATGATGGCCATCCCTAAGTTGCCACCATCCCGCCCGCCATGTTCACTTGGGAAGGGGTAACTAAAGATTCCGGCTGCAATCGCACGACGTTTCGCCTCAGCCAGCAACGCCTCCCAATCCTCATTAGGCAAGCCTTGCCGTTCCCAATCGGTTCGCGCGTCCTCGCGTCGATGATCGAAGAACCGAATATTGTCGTCAGCGGCCTCCAAGGGTTTGATTTCACGCTCAATAAAGCGATCCACCTCATCGAGAAACTGTTGTATTTCCAACGGGATATCAAAATTCATAGCTGCCCCAGATACCGTTCTAAGATCACGGTTAAACCGTACGGATCTTAACTAACAAACTCAACCGTATTTCTCTGGGTTGATTAACCCTAACGAGAAGACCCCCATTCACGCTTGACACCCCATTCACTGTTCTGGATGAATGCAGGAAATAACCACGCTAGGCAACGAGGAAACAATATGAGTTATGACCTTCTGATCAAAGGGGGCACGGTCGTCGACGGTACTGGTTGCGAACCCTATTTAGCCGATATCGCTATTACAGGCGATACCGTCGCCGCCGTTGGACTCGACCTCGGTGATGCAAAACAAGTCTATGACGCCAGTGGTTGCTTTGTGGCGCCAGGCTTTGTTGATATTCATACGCATTACGACGGCCAAGCAACATGGGACCAGGAGATGGCGCCCTCTTCATGGCACGGCGTTACCACTGTCGTTATGGGGAATTGCGGCGTCGGATTCGCCCCCGCGGCACCCGATCGACACGACTGGCTCATTGGCTTGATGGAGGGCGTCGAGGACATTCCCGGCTCTGCACTCTCTGAGGGTATGTCATGGAACTGGGAGACTTTCCCTGAATACCTAGATGCACTGGAGGCAATGCCGAGAGCAGTCGATGTTGCCACACATGTTCCACACGGTGCTGTGCGTGCCTATGTGATGGGTGATCGAGGTGCGGCGAACGAAAGTCCAACCGAGTCGGATATTGCGCGTATGGCAAATATCGTCGAGGAAGGTCTGCGCGCAGGCGCTTTGGGCTTCTCCACATCGCGCACCGTACTGCACAAGTCGGTCGATGGTGAGCTCGTACCTGGGACCACCGCAACACCCGAAGAACTTATTGGCATCGGCCGTGGCATGGCGCGCGTCGGTCATGGTGTGTTCGAGATGGCCAGCGACCTTGTTCCCGAGTGGAACGAGTTTGGCTGGATGGGCGATCTCAGCCGCGAAACGGGGTTACCGGTCACCTTCACTGCTCTTCAATCTCCAATCAAAGCAATGAGCTTTGACGATCAGATGGCCAAGATGCGCGAGCAGAATATGAAAGGTGCCAATATCCTCGCCCAGATATCGATGCGGGGTACCGGGCTCATATTGGGATGGCGAACGACTTTCAACCCGTTCTCATTCAAACCAAGCTGGGCCGAAGTGGCCGAATTGGATACCGCAGACCAACTGGCAAAACTTGCCGAGCCTGAATTCAAAGCCAAGTTAATTTCCGAGGAGTCCGTCTTCCCCGAAAGTGACGTCCAATTATTGGCGGAACTCATGGCAAACGCCTTCACCCTACAATACGAACTTGGCGATGGGTTTAACTACGAGCCGAGTGAGGAGCAATCGATCGCCTATCTGGCTGATCAGGCTGGCGTATCGGGTGCTGAATATGCCTATGACCTTATGATGAGTGACGGCGGAAATGGGTTTATTTATTTCCCATTACTCAATTACGCCGACGGGAACCTAAATTTCCTCGAGCCCATTTTACAATCTGACGATTGCATAAACTCGCTTTCAGACGGCGGGGCGCATTGCGGGACAATTTGCGACGCCGCATCACCCACTTTCATGTTGCAGCATTGGGTTCGTGATCGTGAGGGTTTCCGATTGAGTATTAGCGAGGCTATTAAGCGTCAGTGTGCAGACACTGCAAGGGTCTACGGATTGGAGGACCGGGGCGTGCTGGCTCCCGGCTACCTCGCTGACATCAATGTCATCGCGCTCGATAAGATTGGAATGAGCAAACCGTGGGTGGCAAATGATTTACCTGCGGGCGGCAAACGACTCCTCCAGTCTGCAACAGGGTACAAGGCAACCTTTAAATCGGGGCATTTAACCTTCGAAAACGGTCAATATTCAGGCGCCACACCGGGTGGTTTGATTCGTGGTCCGCAATCTAACCCTGACCAAAGTAGCGATAACTCGGCCCTAAAAGCCGCCAGTTAAGCCGGCGCCACAATGACCATCCTGAGGCCCCTGGCATCGACAGGGGCATCGTTGGGAATCTGCAGTCGCTCGTTTGATGACCGCTCCGCGGTCAGCAAGCAAACCAGTGCATCGATTAAATCATCGGCGAGCACATCCTTACGGCGATAGGTGTCGAGTGCGCGCTGAATTGTTGATTCAACACTCCCGAGCTCCGAAAGCAGTTTTTTCCGTAACGTGCTCCCAATAACCGTTTTCTTTGGCTCTGCTAACGCCGCTGCGCCGTTTAAACGCGCAAACGCGACCTCGGGGTGACACTCAAACCACTGTCCGTTGCGATCTTTCGATACCAACCAGTCGTCCAGCTCGCGAATCTTTGGAAATAAGTAGAAGGCCTGCTTGCTGATGCCTTTACCTGACATCTCTCGCGACAGCCTATTTGCTTCAGGGTAATCACCACAGCGCGTTACTTTTCGCGCCGGCACGCCGAATACGCTGGAGGAGCGATAGGGTCTTAGCGCAACTCTTGCAGAGGCATCGCAAATTCTTACGCTGTTATCGTCCGTGAGTCCAATGGGCATATCGATCATGACGCTCGCATCGGGCGCAAGCGCCACGTTGATATCCGACAGACGGCCGATCACAACCAGGTTTACTTCTCCGCCCTCTCGATAGGCAACAACCCACCCCGCTCGGCACCCATCGATGCCTGCGGCGGTAATCGGGCCGATACCCGATAAATCCAGAGAGTCTTTTGACAAGGTTGCCATGGGTAATTTGAGGACCTCAGAACGAGGGGCAGAGTCTATCGGTTCGATAACCGAGTGACTTGCACCGGCATCGCGGAATAACCCCTTACAAAGTTATGACAAAGCCGAGTGGGTGGCGCCATCAATTTGATATCGCTAAAACGCTTCAATGCCTCTTCCCAGACGACACGAAGCTGCATCTCTGCAAGTCTATTCCCCATGCATCGATGAATACCGAACCCAAAAGACGCATGGTTTCTCACGCTTTGGCGATCAATTTGAAAGGCGTCGGCATTTTCGATTACGGACGCATCACGATTCGCTGAGCAGTACCAGAGAACGACCTTGTCACCAGCCTTCATTTGCTGACCCCGAAACTCGACATCTCGTGTGAGTGTTCTTCGCATGTGTGACAGCGGTGTTTGATAGCGAATAATCTCAGATACCATCGCCGATATCAGAGAGTGATCGTCTTTAACGCGCTGAAATTGCTCGGGATTTTCATTAAGAAATAGAACTCCGCCAGACATAGAGTTACGGGTCGTATCGTTACCGCCAACAATCAACAGCATCAGATTGCCAACATAATTCTTGGGGTCATCCACCATGTTAGCGGTGTGAGGGTCTCGCTGGAGCAACCGAATGAGGTCAAACGACTCAACACCATCGTCTTTACGTTGGTGCCAGAGTCTTGTGAAAACCTCGAGGATCTCCATGATAACCTCGAGCCGTTCATCCCGTGTCAGACCCTGGCCCGCCGTCATGCGCTCGTCCGAGGTCACCGCATCTGACCACTCTGATAACTTGTTGCGCAGCTCCCAAGGAAAATCAAAAAGCGTCGCTAACATCTGCGTTGTGAGATTTCGCGACACCAATTCCACCCAATCAAAGGTTTCACCCTCAGGCAATGCGTCGAGGGCCTCCCCAGAGCGTTTACGGATCAGAGCTTCAAACTCTTGTAGATTCTTAGGTGCGACGACCGGCTGGACAGCTCTTCGCTGCACGTCGTGCTCAGGCTGGTCCATGGCGATGAACATGGGAGAGCGACGATCCGGCGGCGGATCAACGATGGCGATTGTGGGCTCCGAGGAAAAGACCTCGGTATTCTTCTCTATCTCTACGATATCTTCGAATCGCGATATGGACCAAAAGGGTCCAGCTGGACTGTCCGCCTGATAGTGCACAGGCGACTCTGCTCGCAAGCGCTCAAATAACGGTTGCCACGTGTCATTTTCAAAGCGCAACGGATCTGACACATCCAACTCACAGAGCGGTGTTTTACTGATATCTGCGTCGGCGGCACTCACTTGATCACGACCTAAGTCAGTCGATTTACATCTGGAATTCAGGCAGTTTTATCGTCATATCGCCGATGCTGTCACTCACCTGCAACTGACAGCTTAGTCGCGAATTGCTCTCACGGTCGGGACGCAAGCCAAGCATCGACTCCTCTTGAGGGTCCACGTCTGGCAGTGGGCCTGCTGACTCCTCGACAAAGCAGTGGCAGGTGCCGCAGACGGCGCCTCCGCCACAGTCAGCGTCGATTCCTGGAACATCGTATTTCATAGCAACTTCCATGACGCTCATACCACCATCGGCATCGACCTCATGTTCCGTACCATCAAACTCAATAAACTTAATGACTGGCATTACATAACCTTAATTTGAGTGATTCTTCGGCGAAGGATTGTGAATTATTTCAGTCGACTAGGCTAGTCTTTACCGAAGGCCCAGTGCTTCTATCGGGTACCGGTCATCCGCAATATGATCGGCCTTAGAAGTCCTGAGCGAAGGAAGGGATCAAGCCACCGATAAAGTCGTCCCGAAATAACCACAGCGCGACCTGCTTCGCAGCCATTGATACCGTCCGTTACGACGGTGCTTGCTTCGTACCAAATCCACTTCGGTGAGCTATTTTTCGTATCCATCATACCCGCGACTTCATGAAACTCGGTGTGCGTAAAGCCCGGGCATAACGCGGTAACGAAAACTCCGTCGGCTTTTGCCGCCAGATTCAACTCCTCTGATACGGCGATCACATACGCTTTTGATGGCCCATAGTTACCCGTATTTGAACTCGGAAAGCGCCCAGCAACCGAGGCAACGTTGATCACCCGACCGTAGCCACGCCGCTGCATCTCAGGCACCAAGCGCGCACACAGTTCCGCCACCGTTGTCATCATCAACTGCTCAAACGCATGTTGTTCGTTGAAATCACTTACCGCCAGTAAGTTTGGGCCTGCGATTCCCGCATTGTTCACCAACACATCAACAGACAGTCCCAGCTCGGCAATGCGCTCGCAAAGCCACTTGGGCGATTGCGGCAAACTTAAGTCGCATTCAATGATTGTGGTCGACGTTGAGACCGATTCGGCTAACGAACGGAGTTTGTCTCCCCTGCGAGCCACCAAAATCAAATGATCGGCTGACACTGCGAGTTGCTTCGCAAATTCGGCACCCAATCCTGATGATGCGCCCGTAATAAGTGCTGTGCCCTTCATCGAAGTCCTTTCCTGAGTGTGAAAAACATAGCCAGACCCCGGGGATCCTTGTCTTTGCTCGCTGCCATCAGTGCGTGCACAGGTTGCAGCCTATTGATTGATTTTTATGCACTCAAAGCCTGCTGTTGGGAAGTGCACGTGCACATCGCCCACATCATCAGACCGACGCAGCAGACTGATTCGCTCAGCATCCATACCCACCAGGGTTCCCGTGACAGGGACTTTCCCGGTATCCGTGGGCGAAACCGTCACCCATTCTCCGACGTCGGCGTGCGCTGCTGCCGCTTCACTCATAGGGTCTGGCGTCTCTGAACGCGCAACTTCTAGGGCGTCGAGGTCTGTCATGACCGACACTTGCCCCCAACCGAACGCTTCGACCCTTTTCATCCATGCCCTAACCGCTTCGGGTAAGTGGGCTTCCTTGACACTTTGAAACGCGATGGCAAGAAAAATAGGGTGATAGCAGCGAAAATCGCCCAAACAGGGCGTATCGCCACCTAAGAAGCGCGCGCTTGATAGATTTGCGGCGAGATCTTCCAAGTATTGCTTAAAGACCGCCTTGGCCTCGGCGGGTGTCAGCATCGCAGGCGCATAGCCCACCGCAAACGTTGCTCTGTCCTTGGCGAAGGCCATCATCCCCTTGAACCCTAATTTGAGGATCAATCCCATCGCAGTTTTCAATTGAGAATTCTGTCGAATCGCGGCAAAAAAGGCCTGCTGCTCTGCGTGATCAGCAAGCGCCACCACCGCTTCACTGTCGCTTGCAAGAGGCGAGGTCGCGCGGGCGATAATTTGTTCTGAAATCAGGGCCGTATCGCAATAGATATCGGCACCAACCTGCGCCACTGGAATCCGTCTGTAGCCGCCAGCAAGCAGTGACAACGTCTCACGTGGAGGCTGTATAGGCACCTCTACGGAGTGCCATGGAACCCCCAAACAACCCGCCATCAAACGTACTTTTTCGGCATACGGTGACGCCGGGTAGTGGTACAGAATTATTTCGTTATGTCGCATGACGGGTCCCCAGATCGATTGGGGATCAAGCTTAGTCGCCTAGGGGTAGGATTACTACTGACCTAGGGCCGCTCTTATGCTCTGCGTCACCGAATCAACCAGTCCCACACCGTTTATGCGGTGATATTCGGGTCCCTCTAGATTTGTATAAAAGTCGACGAGGGGCCGAGTTTGACTCTCATACACACTCAAGCGATGCCGAACGGTTTCTTCAGCATCATCATCACGTTGAATCAGTGCTTCGCCCGTCACGTCGTCAACGCCGGGGACTTGAGGGGGATTGTGCTCGACGTGGTAAACACGTCCGCTACCGGGATGGACTCTGCGCCCGCTCATGCGTGACACAATTTCTTCATGGTCGACGTCGATCTCAATGACCTGATCAATATCGATACCCGCCTCCACCATAGCCTCAGCCTGCGGAATAGTTCTTGGAAAACCATCGAATAAACAACCATTTAGGCAGTCAGCCTCAGAAAGGCGATCTTTCACGAGCCCAATGATAATGTCATCGGACACGAGGCCGCCCTCATCCATAATGACCTTCGCGCGCTTGCCCAGCTCAGTACCGGCTTTGACAGCGCTACGCAACATATCCCCCGTGCTGATCTGAGGGATACCGAAGTGATCGCACAAAAAAGCGGCTTGAGTGCCTTTACCGGCACCAGGGGCACCCAAAAGAATAATTCGCATGTTGTTCCTATTTGCTGTTATTCGTCAGCATTGCGACCGAAGAGCGAGAAAATACACAGTGAGCGCTTTGCTTACAAGTTGTCTTTTCGCTCTTCAGCCTTAGCTGCAGACCATCGCTCTTCTAAACGCTCAACCGATTCATCTTGAAGTCGACTGCCCGCGTCAATCGCAGCACTCTCAGCTCGCCTAACCCTTTGCTCAAACCTACGATTAGCTTTACGCAGTGAGGCCTCAGCATCAACCTTCAAGTGTCGCGCTAGATTTACGACGGTGAATAATACGTCGCCTAACTCATTCTCGATCTCTTCAGGGTCATGGTTTTCACAGGCCCGGGACAGTTCGTTAAGCTCATCATCAAGTCGAGATAAAACCCCGTCTGAAGACGAAAAGTCGTATCCCAAAGACGCACCGCGCTTTTGAAGCTTTTGAGCCCGTGCAAGTGCGCTCAGCGTCATAGGAATATCATCCATGGCACTCTGCTGCGATCGAGCCGCTCTCTCAGCCGCTTTTTCTGCTTCCCAGTTGGTCTTGATAGAGGTGATCGAAGCTCGGTCGGTTATGACACCCTCTAAGTCACCGTCTTTGAATACATGGGGATGGCGGCGCAACAACTTCGTTGTGATGCGTGAGACCACCGTATCGAAGTCAAAACGGCCCTCTTCCTTTCCCAGCTGAGCGTAGAAGATCACCTGAAACAACAGATCACCGAGCTCCTCTTCGACATGGTCAAAGTCGTTCTGCTCGAGCGCATCGATCAACTCCAAACATTCCTCGAGCGTAAAAGGCGCGATCGACTGGTATGTCTGCTTAAGGTCCCATGGACAACCCGTATCAGGGTCCCGAAGACGCTCCATGAGCCGCTGCAACTCAGTGATACCGTAAGTCTTTTCCTTCATCCTTGATAAACACCGGTAGACAAATAACGATCACCGCGGTCGCAGACAATCGCCACCACCGTAACGCCGTCGTTCGCTTCGGCAATATCGATCGCCGTTGCAATGGAGCCACCGGACGACACACCCGCAAAGATACCCTCCTCGCGCGCCATTCGGCGCATTGTTTCCTCCGCGCGAGTCTGCGAAACATCAATGACTTGATCGACAGCTGCCGGATCGAAAATAGACGGCCGATACGCCTCAGGCCAACGCCGAATTCCCGGGATCTGTGAGCCCTCGATGGGCTGTAAGCCAATGATTTCTATGTCGCTATTTTTCCTTTTCAAGAAAGCGGAAACACCCATAATTGTTCCCGTTGTGCCCATTGAACTAACAAAGTGCGTGACCTGTCCGTCCGTTTGCTCCCATATTTCAGGACCTGTAGAACTAACATGTCCAAGGGGGTTGTCGCTGTTAGCGAACTGATCGAGCACAATTCCCTCGCCTCGCGCTGCCATGTTTGCTGCGAGATCACGAGCACCTTCCATGCCCTCCTGCTGACTCACTTCGATAAGCTCAGCGCCGTAGGCTTCCATAGACCACTTTCGCTCTGCGCTCATATGACTTGGCATGATCAGTTTCATTTTGTAGCCACGAATTGCGGCCGCCATAGCGAGCGCTATGCCTGTATTGCCACTCGTTGCCTCAATGATGGTATCTCCCGGCTTAATCTGGCCGCGCATCTCGGCTTCACGAATCATGTTCATGGCCGGTCGATCTTTCACAGAGCCCGCAGGATTGTTGCCCTCGAGCTTCGCTAAAACGACACTATTTGGATTTCGCATCATCCGCTGAAGACGGACCAGCGGAGTCTGACCAATCGTGGACTCTATGGTTGGGTAAGCTTCAAACGACATTTCTTCAAAATCTCAGCAATCACGCGGACGGGCGGCGGTCTATCATTATCGTACAACGGCAAATGCCACGACGGTATCTACTTCGTCCGAAAGCGACAACAACACATCACGGCCACCCATACTGATCAAACGTGCCTGAGCTGCACCGTCCAATATCACCTGCGGCTGATTTAAGCTGTTTTTCTCAATACTGATACAGGGCATGGTGACGCCATTACGAACCCCAGTACCCAGAGCCTTCGCGATCGCCTCTTTGGCTGCGAAGCGCTTGGCGAGAAAGCGTGCATCCACCGAGTGCTGCCCCATCTCTCTATTCGATAGAATTTTACGGGTAAATTTAGGGCCAAACTTTTCAAATACGCGCTCAACACGCGCTATTTTTACAATATCAACACCAATGCCAAGCACTTACTCATCTCCTTTGGGCTGACTCAGACCACGCCATTGGCCAAAAGCTTCCCTAACCTTCAAGGGCCGACCGTCAAGACGGTAGTCGATGGCTTGTCGCATCATCTTTTTAAGCACTTTGCGGGCACCTTCATCCAACGCAGTCCGCTCACGATACCAACTGTTAAGCTTTATTAACTCAGCCCCTGACAATAGCCCCTCAGATTGGCTCTGTTCCCTCTCAACAAACCCTCGGTCAGGAACAAATAGATAAGAACACTCCGCTTTGACACGCTGACCTCTGTGATCAGAGTCCCACTGGATTTCATAACCCAGCTCCTCAAAAAGCGCTATTTCAAAGCGACGTAGCGTGAGATCGAGGTCCGCCTTTTCGCCAAGTTCAACTAATGACGCGCCGTAACTCGCAAACAGTTGGGGTACCGAGTCCCATTTGGGGAGTAAGCGGACTAGCAATTCATTCATATACAAGCCTGAAAAAAGTCGCTCTCCCGGCAGTGAAATCGCCACCCCCGCCGTCTCAGCAGATGAGAGGTATTTCAATTCTGACTGTCCACCGAGCGCCACAAGGATTGGACAAAAGGGCTGCATTAAGCTCGCAAACGACCCGCCGCGCTGCTTTCGGTGTGCGCCCTTTACTACCACTGAGGCGCGACCGCTGTCCGCCGTCAGCAATTCAACTAACAGGCTTGAGTCGCGATAGGCTCTACGTCCTAGTACCCAAGCCGGTTGAACGGAGGTTTTCACGTATCACCTTCTAATCCCAAACTTCGCAGCGCACGAATATCATCAGACCAACCAGACTTCACTTTCACCCAAAGCTTGAGCATGACCTTATTGTCGAACGCCTTTTCCATATCACGCCGCGCTTCAGTACCAATTGATCTAAGCCTCGTACCACCGGTACCAATGACAATACGCTTCTGCCCGTCACGCTCAACAAAAATAATAGCGCTGATGTGTAACACGCCGCGCTCGTCGCTCTGAAATCCCTCAATTTCAACAGCGGAGGTATGCGGTAGTTCGTCGCCGAGTTGCCGGATTATTTTCTCACGAATGAGTTCAGCGGCGAGGAAGCGTTCGGTGCGATTTGTGATTTGTCCCGCAGGAAACAGGTGATGTCCCTCGGGGAGCTGCTCTCGAACGAAAGACTCCAATACATCCAGATTCTTTTGCCTCAGAGCTGACACGGGAAATACACCTGCAAAATTGCTCCGCGCCTGAAGCGTCTCGAGCTCTGGTAACAAACTGTTCGGGTCATCCAGCAAATCCATTTTATTGATGACCAGCGCGACAGGTGCGCTCACTGACTCGATTTTCTCCAAAATCCAGCTATCTTCCTCAGTCCATTTGGCTCGATCGATCAGAAAAAGCACCAGATCCACGTCCGACATAGCCGAGGTGGCCGAGCGGTTCATAGCCTTATTAATGGCCTTGGGCTCGTTGCGGTGTAATCCTGGTGTATCGACGAAAATCATCTGATCGCTGTCTACAGTCTTGACACCTAAGACCTGCTGACGAGTTGTCTGTGGTTTACGTGAAGTGATGCTCAACTTCTGTTCCAGCAGGAAATTAAGCAATGTTGACTTCCCAACATTGGGTCGGCCAACCAAAGCCACTAAACCGCAACGGGTGGCGGACGCATTAGTCATTAATCAGAATCTCCAAAAGGTCGTGCGCTGCCGCCTGCTCAGCTTTTTTTCGGCTGGACGCACGTCCATACGTTACAAGGTCACCTACGTCGCTGTGGCACGATACTTCAAACTGTTGATTGTGGTCCTCTCCGGTAACGGATACGACCGTATACTGCGGTAAGGCGTACCCCTTTCCCTGCAACCACTCTTGCAACAACGTCTTAGCGTCGCGGGTCGAGGTAATATCAAGGCTGGCAACACCCTCTACAAACCACTGTGAGACGATTGCACTTGCTTGTCCGAAATCTGTCTCCACCAAAATAGCGCCGGCTATGGCCTCTACAGCGTCCGCTAAAATACTGTCTCGGTGTCGCCCACCACTTTTACGCTCGCCGGTGCCCAGCTGAAGCAGTGATCCAAGATCAAAGCGCTTTGCGATGACCGCGAGACCGTCCTTGGAAACGAGTTTTGAACGCAGCCGACTCAGACTGCCCTCATCCAGCGTCGGGTGCGCCGAAAACAACAGCATAGCGACCACCGCATTAACCAAACCATCGCCAATGAACTCCAGGCGCTCATTATTCGTGGCACCAAAACTTCGGTGGGTCAGTGCTTGCAATAGAAGTGCGGGATCCTCGAACTGATAAGCAATGCGCCGCTCGAGGTTCGCCAATTTAGGCTTGAGTGTCAGTGTCGGCAAGGCGTCTCTCCGAAAACGATCACGGTGTCGTTAATCTCTCTTCAAACGACCACACACCACGAACGCCCCCCACAAGGGGAAAATCAACCTCATACTCGAGCTGGAGGCTTAGCTGAGCTCTGCGGCGCCTAATTTTCACTTCGGATGCGTCCACTTGATCGATTGAGTTAAGAGACCACGCATTGTTGAGTTTTTATGAAGCTGCAAGGAGGTATCGTCCGATGGATCGTATTCCTGAACTATCGTCTCTAAAACCGACACAATGACTCTGTGCTCTAAATAAATGGGCGTTAACCTTAAGAGCACGGTAAGGACGAGCCAGCCCGACAGCGCGTAACAGAGCAGTTGAACGGTGGACGCCCCAGACTGGTTCTGATGTGTTGCCGTCCAAGACTTATTCAATTGAGGCCGCCTACCCTGTCAAAACTTGGGATACTGAAGATCGACTCCCAATGCATCCATATCGCCACAGCCTGACCAACGATATCTCGCTCAGGGACCTGGCCCCAAACACGGCTGTCCAGGCTATTGTCCCGGTTATCACCCATCATAAAGTAGTGCCCGGGCCTTACGACCACACTGAAATCTCGAACGGGCCGGGAGAGATCCACCTGAACCAAGTGAGACTTGTCGTCTCTTGGTTGCTCAAGTCCGATTTGCAGTCGACGCGTGCCCGGAATCTCAGCCAACCACTCCCTTGGAACGAGTTTGCCGTTCACCGTTAGCTGCTTATTGCGGTACTGAATACGATCCCCAGGTATACCTATCACGCGCTTTATGTAATACGTGTCATTGGCATGCGGCGGATAAAATACCATCACATCACCTCGGTCTGGACTCGAAACATCCCAAACCTTGGTTCGTGTCACTGGTAACCTCAATCCGTAATTGTATTTGTTGACCAAAATGTAATCCCCCACTTGGAGCGTTGGGACCATTGAGGATGAAGGAATTTGGAAGGGCTCGTATAAGAAGGAGCGAAGCACGAGAACAAAGGCCAGTAAGGGGAAGAATGACTTGGCGTATTCCACTACCAGAGGTTCACTCGCCTCCCCTACAGCCGATTCGATGAATAGTTTCGCATCAGCTGACTCAGGGTCATTCCATTTTGGGAACTGCTTTTGTAGTACCGCTAAGCGAGCCGCGCGCGGGCGCGCCAAAAACAGCGCGTCAAGCAACCAGATACTGCCGCTCACCCCAACGACAATCGTTAAAATAAGGGGTAGGTCTATATTCAAAAGCTGGGCCCTCTCTAATTGGCTTCTAGTCTACCTGAAGCACTGCAAGGAACGCTGATTGAGGAATTTCGACATTTCCGACCTGCTTCATTCGCTTCTTGCCCGCTTTTTGTTTCTCTAAGAGCTTCTTTTTCCGCGTGACATCGCCGCCGTAGCATTTCGCAGTAACGTTCTTACGCAATGCCTTAACCGTTTGACGCGCTACGATTTTCCCTCCGACAGCGGCCTGGATGGCAACGTCGAACATCTGACGAGGAATAAGCTCTTTCATCTTCTCTGTCAGAACGCGACCGCGACTTTGGATGTAATCGCGGTGCACGATTACGGACAAAGCATCGACTCGGTCGCCATTAATGAGGACATCTAACTTACTCAACGGGGCGGTTTCAAAGCGCTCAAAACCGTAATCAAGCGATGCATAACCACGACTTACCGACTTTAACCGGTCAAAAAAGTCGAGGACAACCTCGGCCATGGGTACGTCGTAGATAACTTGGACCTGTTGTCCCAAGAATTGAAGGTCTACCTGCGCACCACGCTTTTCGACACAGAGCGTAATAACGGCACCGAGGTAGTCTTGGGGCGTCAGTATCGTACAGCGCGCGATGGGTTCTCGCATGCTTTCGATATCACCTAAATCCGGAAGTTTGGATGGATTATCGACATTCACGACATCGCCCGACTTTTTCACGACCTCGTAAATAACGGTCGGTGCGGTTGTGATGAGGTCCAGACCGTACTCTCGCTCCAACCGTTCCTGAATGATTTCCATGTGCAGCATGCCAAGAAATCCACAGCGGAAACCAAAGCCAAGTGCGTCGGAAGTCTCGGGCTCATAAAACAACGATGCGTCATTGAGTGTGAGCTTGCCTAATGCGTCACGAAAGTCTTCGTAATCGTCCGCATTGATCGTAAAAATACCCGCATAAACCTGCGGTTTTACTTCTTGAAAACCCGGTAAAGCCTGAGTATCTGGCGCATTAGACGCAATGAGCGTATCGCCTACAGGGGCGCCCTTAATATCTTTGATACCGGCGACAATGAATCCAACCTCACCCGCCTGAAGTTGATCAGTGACGGTACGCCGCGGTGTGAACACGCCTACCATGTCGGCTTGATGCACCTTCTTGGTGGACTTCACCATAAACTTGTCGCGCTTCTTGAGCCTACCTTCTTTCACACGCACAAGTGAGACGACACCGAGATAATTGTCAAACCAGGAGTCTATGATTAATGCTTGCAGCGGCTTTTCTCTGTCCCCCTCGGGTGCTGAGATATTCTCAACGAGATACTCCAGCGCATCTTCAATACCCAGGCCCGTTTTCGCGCTGACAGGAACGGCCTCGCTGGCCTCAATCCCAATAATCTCTTCGATTTCATTTTGAACGCGTTCTGGCTCTGCCTGCGGCAGATCCATCTTGTTCAGGATAGGGAGCACCTCCAAGCCTTGCTCGATGGCCGTATAACAGTTGGCCACGGACTGCGCCTCGACCCCCTGCCCTGCGTCCACAACAAGCAGCGCCCCCTCACAGGCGGCAAGCGATCGAGAGACTTCGTACGAAAAATCAACGTGCCCAGGCGTATCGATGAAATTGAGCTGATAGACCTCGCCTGACCGGGCGGTGTAATTGAGAGTAACGCTCTGAGCTTTAATGGTAATGCCGCGCTCTCTCTCTAGATCCATGGAGTCAAGAACCTGCGCCTCCATTTCTCGGTCAGATAAGCCCCCACAGTGTTGTATGAAGCGATCCGCGAGCGTCGACTTGCCATGATCGATATGCGCGATGATGGAAAAATTTCGAATGTGACTCAATTCGGTCACGCTAACTCCCTTTGAATAATGGGGGCGCTGAACCGCGCCCCGAGCGCGCGCAGTTTAGCGCAGGCGCGAGTCCGATGCCCACTTAGGCGTCAGTCATTTTCCGGTACTTTGATACCAATGAACAAAGGCGCACCTTGGCGAATGAGTCTCAGCGACACGGAGTCACCCGACTCAATTCCATCCAGCGCAACCTCCATATCGGCCAAGCGACTAATCGCTTTTCGACCAAAGCGTGTGATCACGTCCCCCTCTCTGACACCCGCTTCATACGCGGCAGAATTGATCGCAACCTCCATAACGACCACGCCACCGCGCAACTCACCTTCTGCCTCGCTCTCACGATCAAGGTCTCTGACGCTCATCCCCAGCGCCTTCAAGACACCAGGTTCCGATACACTCGCGACGACACGCGGTGTCTGGTCAGCCTCCAGCGCACCGATTTCCACCGAAATCGTCTCGGCGTCACCCTCGCGAATAAGCGTCATGGAAACCGTTGATCCAGGGGAAATTAAGCCTATTACATGCGGGAGATCCGCGGACACCTCTATTGACTCGCCGTCCACTTCGACAATGATGTCACCCGACTGAATACCTGCTCGCTCAGCCGGTGACCCCTCTCCCACTTGAGCCACTAAAGCGCCTCGTGGACGATCCAAATCAAAGGACTCAGCAAGTGTACGATCAACATTCTGAATACTGACGCCCAGCCAGCCACGAACCACCGCTCCATTTTCGCGTAATTGCTCAACAATGTTTCTGACGACTTTAGATGGAATGGCAAAACTCAAGCCAATCGAGCCGCCTGAGCGCGTAAAGATCTGGGAGTTAACACCCACGACTTCGCCGTCTAAATTAAACAATGGACCACCCGAATTACCGGGATTAATCGCGACGTCGGTTTGAATAAAGGGCACGTAGTTTTCGCCACGCTCGGTAGGGAGGCTGCGCCCTTTAGCGCTTACGATGCCAGCCGTGACTGAATAATCCAATCCAAACGGAGACCCTATTGCCAACACCCACTGTCCGACCTTGAGATCACCCGATTTTCCCAACTTCACATAGGGCAGCTTTTTCGCATCGACCCGCAATAATGCCAAGTCCGACCGCTGATCCGTCCCGACGACCACCGCATCGTACTCTCGGCGATCTGAAAGTCTCACTATGACGCGGTCCGCACCATCGACGACGTGGTGGTTGGTCACGATGTACCCATCAGCTGAGATAATGAACCCCGACCCCGAGCCGCCTCGGGGTGCGGGCGGATTTCGGTTTTGAAAAAATCGCTTTAACGCCTCGGGTAGTTGGTCTAACTCCTCAAACTGCTCCATTTGATCTGAGTTATTTGAGGTCGGCGCTCTCGCCTCTGCCACAACTTTGACAACGGCTGGCGAGGAATCCTCAACGATACCTGTGAAATCTGGCAGCGACGCCATGGTGAGAGGACTTAAAGAGAGACACAAAGAACACAAAATGGCTCTTAACAACATATGAAAACTCCGAGAAATAGTTGACCCGTGCTTTTTTCTTACCCAACGAGTTACTGCGTTGGATCGACGACCATAACGGGCTGTACGGCGGTCTCTACTAGCCGTTCTAATACCGGCTCAGTATTTCCAAGCAGACCGCGTGCATCCATCCAACGAAGGCATATGAAACCCACAGCGAGCCCAACAAAAAAAGCACCTGCCACGAAGAGATCACTGTTGTCAGCCTGTGCCATTGCGAACGCTAAGCCCAACGCAAGCGGACCGCCATACAAGGTTAACGCGCTTTTCGTTAATGTGGATCCACGGATCGAAATTTCAACCCTGTCATTGATTGAACACAGAGCCGCCTGCAGCCGTTCCGAATTCCTTGCCCTTACAAGGCCTTTATCGCCCGTAAGCATCCCGGCAAGCGTTCTGTGCCCGCAACCAGACCTTGCCGCACACGACCCACAAGCGGAGCTGCGAATCGTCTCGACCCAAACGCCGCTCTCCTCAATCGCAACCACGCGTCCTGATTCAATGATATCCATACTTATTGCTGTCCAGCTGTGAGCTTTACCGCGTCAGCAATGACTCGCGCTGCCGCCAAGGGCACTTCGCCGATGACGGTGACGAGGATGTTCTTTCCAGAGACGACACTGCCTCGAGTGTACGTCAGGGTCGCCCCGCGCCGCACAGCACCCTCACCCGGCTTCGTGGTGCTCGGCAGGGGTTCAAAAATAACCGTCGCCGCAGCGATCCCATCGGAGACGAATAAAGCTCGCTCCTCAAAACCACGAGCAAGACGTGCGCGATAACCGTTTGGCAAACCCGCCACTTTGACAAAGCGTGGTCGTGTTGGCGCCGCCTGCTCCGGCGACGGCTCTTTCGACAACGATGCAATGGTCACCGTTGCGAATTCGTGCCGCTCGAGTAACTCGCCTTTTTCGCTGATGGTGTCCGATCTTAAAATCACCCCTGACTTTTCCTCAAGCGCTAGGCTATAACCAAGCCTCAGGGTGTCTCGTGGTCTCAACTGCAGAACGCGTGTCGACTTGCCAGCGACCTTGGGACCAACAGTGATCGCAAGCGTGTAAAACTCGAATACCTCACAGGGATCGAGGTATCTCCCCAGAGGCAAGCCAAATGATTGCTGTGCATTATTGGCGTTTGAATTGAAATACTGCGCGGTGCCCTCGGGCGCATCCTCGCTTCGATTCACTGATATGAAATCGCGCGCACCTGCAGACTCTCGCAAGAATGTTCCGCTTACGGCATACCTATCTCGTGACTGCTGCAGCCTTTCTAAGTAGGTCGCGGCTTCGGGGTCGACGCCACACTGAGCACTCGCGGCCTGTGAAAGCCCGGCCCCTAAAAAGACGCCGACCACAAGGAAAAAACGCGGTATTAACAGCTTCTTTGTGGTCAAAGTTTACTGATCCACCTTAGGCTCTGCCAGTCGCGCAATGAACGGGGAGATACTGACATCAGCCGCAGTCGCCTGATGAACAGAACCCAGTGACGATGAGCGTTTTTCTGCAAGCTCATTGTAAAACGCTCGCGTCGTTGCCGCCTCGGCTCTAACGTCAACGCTTTTATCTACCTGCGCAGCCCTCGGATTTTGCGATAAAGGCAATGTTGGCTGCGCAAAGCTTGCCTGGACCGCGCCTGTTCCCGGAAGCTGAACAACAGCACCGGGTGCCGTAATTATCGGTAACGGCTCCCCCGAGAAAAAAAA
>NZIJ01000043.1 GCA_002689915.1 Halieaceae bacterium
CAACCAATATGTTGATAATTTCAGATCTGTCGTAATCTCTGGCAAGTTTTCGGAAAGAAATTGCATCTCTTCTTCTTAGAAAGGTTTCTTTTTTACTTCTGACAGCACCCCTAGTTTTGGTTATGTCATAGTTTTTAGTAGTAAAGTGCAACCTTAAGGCTAAATAAAGTCTGTAAACTTCAAATGGGTCCATGTTAAAAAGGTAGTTTGTTTGCCTTAACTTTCAGGAGATTTAAATCTTGTGCTTCAGCCTCTAGCTTATCTTTAAGACTGGAACTCAACAGTTTATTTACACTTTCTATTTCTATATCATTTTTACTGCAATATTCTAAAAGAATATCCATATATGGGGACTTAGTGTGTACAGCCCTCCTTTCTATATGTTGCGAAAATTCAGAGGGGGTTTTGAATTTTTTGGTAATAATGAAAACATCGGTCATCTTCTCTGGATTAGACATAAATTCGTTTACCACTACTCTAGTTATCAATCGGATTCTCCTTTAACCAACTATTGATGTATTTTATAACATCATTAGGACATTCTATATAAGGTGTTGTACATTCTACAATATCTGGCTCATTAGGTGCGTTAAACTCATACAAAACTGTAGTATCAAAAGCCCTTGCTATTGTCAATACTGACTTAGGAGAGCCTTTACCTAAGTGTACTTCTTTCGGCAAAGAGTCTTCTACTAACAATTGTAACATACCTTGTACTACATCGTCAACATGAGTATAATCACGTTTTTTCTTTCCGCTCCCATACACTGTAATAGGAAGCCCATTTAAATAATTAGTTTTAAATTTTTTAATCACAGAACTAAATTTTCCATGATCCGGTTCTCTTGGTCCGTATATATTATATAGAACCATATTAACATAATAAAAATATGGTGCATACATTTCACTATACAAATTAAGTATGCTTTCAGATGTTTTCTTACTCCAATAGTAAGAATTGGACTTATCTACAAATTTTTCTTCTGGGACTGTTGCAAAAAATAAGTAAGTTTCCCAGTGTTTTGCCCANTCACAAACTGCTGTTGTTGCTTGTNTATTTTTGTTAATTATCTCTTNCGGATTTTCAANATCACTTGTANCACGAGTAATATTTGCAAAATGAAATATTGCNATNGGTCTTGACATNANTTCTGTCAGNTTNCAAGTTGCAACATCCTCAGAAACATAANNTACTCTNGGNAAGTCCCAACGATANTNNCCTTGNCNGTTATCGTCTACTACTGTAACATGGAANCCTAAGTCANNTAGTTTTTCAACTAANTGNGANCCTATAAATCCACAGCCGCCAGTTACTACTATTCTTGCTGTTTCATAACTACTCATATTACTATTGTATCATTTTTCTCGTAATTGTCAAGGCATTAATAACTGGCATAAAAAATATGCGAATCTATTTTTGCAATTTTATTATAATCTAAACGCCAAATAGGTTTTACATGATCTGCATGATACCAAAGAGCGCCCTTAGTGTTGTCTTTATGTTTTCCTACAATAACTTGGGAAGCTAGTTGATATAAATTTTGATAATCAGATGAATTTCGTATCCTATCTGACTTTCCATCACAATACCAACTAAACTGGCACTTATCACGAATAGGCAAGTATCCATCATTGTGGCTAGCCCACCAAACTTCATATTGTGCCTGATAAACAACCTCACAAATATCGTTCGGAAACTTATCACTTTCTACACGATTTAGCGTTACAAAAGCTACTGCCTTTTGACCTTCAAGAGACTCTCCACGTGCTTCAAAATAAATGTTCGTTGCCAAACATTCAATCTCTTTCTCAGCATTTGCATACCAAGAATAATCAAAATCACGCCCCGATATTTCAGAGGCAAAAGAACTATTTACATTTTCAACTATTGGAGTTTCTTCTTGCTTATCATAAGTCAAAACAAATAACAAGGACATCCCTGTTATTACGCTAATCATAGGAAGTGTTTCTTCTACTACTTTTAACATAAAAATTTCCCTTTAGTCTATGGGCCCGTTTGATTACAAGGCGGTGCCCATGCCCCGTTTAGCTTATGCAGCTAAAGAAAATACCTCATCATTGGCATTTATAAGTTTTGTTGCGTTCACGGTAGCTTCCTCACCGATTCTCCACATGCCTTCAGTTGTCTGTCGAATCTAAAACGCCCCCATATGTTTTATTGGTGGAGGCGGGNGGAATTGCACCCCCGTCCAAACTTCCTATCTCATGCTTCAACGAATATGGTGCCGCCACCAAGAGTCGAACTCGGGACCTGTTGATTACAAGTCAACTGCTCTACCACGGCTGAGCTATAGCGGCATTTAAATATATAATTAGTCCACAACAATAGTGTGGGTTTTTCCCTGATAACTCATCGTAACGTACTTACCTTTCTGTACCTGTGTTTCTACATTGTGACATATTTCACGGTACTCAATTCTTCCTCTGTTTTCAGCACGAGTACGTCCAACATTGGTTCCTGTGATAGCTCCAAGAACTGTAGCAATATCTTTGCCAGAGCCTCCGCCGATTTGATTTCCTATAGCAGCCCCTATAATGCCCCCCAATAAAGACCCGCCTAACTTGTTCTCCACATAAACTTCTCTCATTTCACACTCTCGCTGTGTGACTGTAACATATCTAGGTGTTTCTGAAACAATTGTAATTTGAGCAAAAGTGAAACTTGGTATTAACAATAAAGCTAAAAGTAGTAATCTCATACATTTCCTCCTATAGGTCTTTTATTTATAATTATAACTTAATACTACGCTCATAGTCAAGCCTCAAATCCAACAATTTTTCAGCATAATTGTCTCTTTTTTCAATAAAAACCTGAGGATCATCGCCTTCCACACATATAAGCAAAGCTATAGTCGGAATCGGTATTTTTGTCATTTCTTCAAACATTATAGCGTAAGCGGTGCATTGCATAAAGTAATTGTCAATCCAAGACTTTCTTTTTGGCTTTCTTGATGTTTTAAAATCAATAACACAAAGTTTACCATCAAATTCTGCAATACAATCTACTCTGCCTGCCAGTCGTAAGTGGTGACTATACAAAGCTGTTTCCAGCGCATGAATGTTATTGATTCTATCTAACAACGGCTTAAATTTAAAAAACATTTCTTTGTCTAAGAGGCTGAGTTTATCGTATGATACTTCCTCATTCAAAAGTATTTGCTCACACAAATCATGTATTTTAGTACCACGGGTTGCTGCTTGATTACTTATCTTGTTAGCTTCCTCTTCACCTACTCTTTCACGCCATGCCTTTATACTGTCCTGTGTCATATATGACATAACAGTGGTAACTGATGGGTAAGAAGAACCGTCCGGTGTTTCGTACATTCTTCCGTTCGGAGTACTTTTTGCAACAGCTTCTACTATATCAATTTCTTTGTGTTTAAACATTATCATCCTAAATTTGGTACACCCTGGGGGACTCGAACCCAACCAACCCCCGGCTTAGAAGGCCGGTGCTCTATCCTGTTGAGCTAAGAGTGCTTTAATAAATATTCTGCCTGACCTAAAACCCATGGATCACGATAAGGCAAATTGTATCCTGAGGAACTATCCCAATTTTCAAACGCATAATCAAATCTGTCGCTGTATAATCCTGGATTATCCTTCATCAATTTTTCAAGCTCCCTTGCCCAAGCATCAAACTTTTCATCACTCACAATATTGCTATCCAATTGATAGTAAATACAAGAGTGTATAAGAATCTGCAAACGCCGTTGCTTTATGAGTGAAGCTATCGGATTGGTTGTATTCGGAAATGTGTATCTTTCGTTTTTAGACATTATGTTATAGGTATGTAAGTAATAGTGTATTGTGAATGTATCCCTGAAAGTGCTGCCTCAAAATCTTTCATGCCTATATAGTCTATGATCTCTTCATAACAAGAAAAGATTTCTTCAACATAGCCGTTACTAAGAACTAACATTAGTCACGGACCTCTGTGATATACTTGTGGTCAACAATAACAACCTCACCAGCCTTGCGACTGATAGTGGTATCTTTATACTGGAAGCCTTCATCCAGTTCGATGTGGTGAGCGACACCGCCACCGTAACAAACACGGCTATGGGTTACTTTGCCGCTGACGGGCTGTTTACCGTCAAGATAAAGACCTTTAACACGCATACCTTCTAAATTCCAACTCATAAAATATCTCCTCACAAGTATTTTCTCAGTTTATGCCAGTATTATAGCACCCTGTAATCCAAAAGTCAAGGAAAAAAAGCATCTCTAAGTACTTGATTTCCTTAGAGATGCTAAATTAGTTGAAAATAAAAAGTTCTTTTAAATCAAATACTTGCCCCATATTCATCTTCGTAACGCATTCTAGCTTCAATATACTCTCTTACCAATTCGGATCTGACTATATCTTCAGGGCCAAATTCAACGGAACAGAAAGAAGGCATATCTTCAGTGGTTTGAATGAATTTCTTCAGGCCTGACATGTCGTTGCGTTTATACAAATCTGTTTGACGAAAATCTCCGCAAAAAATTATTTTTGTATTAACCCCAACTCTTGTCATTATGCTGTTAATTTCCATGTCATTTAAGTTTTGGCACTCATCAACAATAACAATAGAATGATCCAATGTTATTCCCCTGACAAAAGATGTACACATAAATTTTAAATATTTTTGCTCTACCAATCGATTGTAAGGTTTGTCTTTTGTAGGAAAAAACTCTTCACACATAGATTGATATGGTGAACTGTAAATTTCAGTTTTTTCTGCTTCAGTACCAGGTAAATGTCCAATTTCTCTGCTAGGAACTGCTGATCGCACAATAATTACTCTACCATAACCGTTTTGCTTGTCCATTACTTCTTCTAACGCTCGGTATAAGGCAATGAAAGTTTTACCCGTTCCAGCACAGCCATGCAACAAAAAGGCCGGCTTATATCTGTATTGAGACATAAACTGGCCTTGAGATTCGGTTTTTGCGCTGATTGTAATCATGTCCTCAAGACGCATCTTGAGACTTGTAGATGGGTTTCTTTCACTTCTTTCATTTTGTACTAATTGAAGATTCTTTTTAGGCATGTGGTAATCCCTATTGTTGGTTATTATTAAAGAATCATAATATAAGTGAACTATCCTCCGTGTTTTTGTCTATGGGCTTGCACTACTTCTCTTTTAGCTACAGACTTATGATCTTTTTGACCATAATCTGAAGCCAAAGAACTTGTAGGATTTGCATCTGATATCCGTGAAAGTACTTCTTTAAAGCCATTGGGTGCTTTGGTTCTGTCGCCGGTACCGTTTACAGTACCAGGAGAACTTAATAGAATACTTCTAAGATGTGTGTTTTCTTTGAGGTATGTATCCCTCTCAGAAATTTTCATAAACTTTTCAGTTATCTCACCAGTATCAACATTCTCAAAATTGTATGTGGGCATTATTCGCCTCGGCGTATAAGTTCTTTGCGAATCTTATCTTTGAATTTGGGCTTCGTATTGCTTGCTTCAAGAGTTTCTTTTAAAATAGTCGTTGAGGTGCCAGTCATGTAACTGTGAGTTCCTCTTCTGACTCCTCCTACTCTTTTGTATGTAGATGGTTTAAATTTCATTGGCATAATCATTCTCCGTTATTTCTTCAATATTATCAATAATCATATTTATCACTTTAGCTCCCAAGACAGAAATTAATCCCGACTCTAACATTAAAAGCAAACACTTTTTAATATACAGGGGTTCTAACTTCAACTCTTTGAAAGTATCACGGGTGTAGCGAACATTGTCATCCCCATAAACATTCAATGCCATGAGAGTAACATCTATTTCTTCCTCGGTATAGAAAGAGATTCGATGGCCTATAACTTTAGGCTGTAATTCACTTTCTATTTTTTTAAATTCTATTACTTGTCCCATACTTCTATTTATTTATCCTAACATTTTTATCGGAAGGTTTTTCAAAATAATGACAGCAAGTTTCAAGTATTTACCGGCGCATTTTTGCAATATCTTCTGCTTCCTGTTGATTTATAATGGGCACTGCGTTAGACTTATGCATAGTCGATATGCCCTTGATTAACGTACCAGTGTACTCTACTCTCTCAGCCTTGGCGCAAGAGTCAGCAGAGGGCGCTGAGGAGACGCTAGGGTAGTCAGGAGTCTCTCTGACATAAGTAGGTTTTGGTACATACTTCTCAAACTTAGGCTTTGTCTTCTTTTTGGCCGGTAACTTTCGTCTTTTTCTGCCGGAAGTTGTGTAGCTGAGAGAATTGCCGAGATTTAAATACATGATATACCCTCATTTAAATTATACCGTTATTATTACAGATATTGAATCATATGTCAAGCGTTTTATTTATTGGGTGTCGTAAAAACGACAGTATATAAATAGTGAAAGTTAAGAAGCACACCATTTATTGTGTCGGAATATTGACACTTGAGAGGATATCGATGAATCGCATATTTCCTTTCGTTATGCTCCTGATGACCCCTATACTATCTAATAATGTTCAAGCACAAGCTACCGGAACGTGTACTACTGGTACTCAATACTGTGAGGGATCTACTGCGGCTACTACAATTAACTCAACGTCTACTGCAACATCAACTGCAACTACGACAAACACCAACACCAACAATAATACTAACACCAACAATAACACTAGTACAAACACGAATACCAACACGAATAACAATACAAATGTCAACACCAGTACTAGCACCAATACAAACACCAACACTAATAATAACATAATGAGTGGTGGTACTAATAATACCAATACCAACACCAATGTTAATACAAGTACTAGCACGAGCAACAATACCAACACAAGTACTAACACTAACAATAACACTAACAATAACACGAACACCAATACTAACACTAATAACTCAACTGTGAATAACACCACAACGAGTAACAGTACCAGCAACAATACAAGTGTTAGTTCAAGTACTTCTTCGTCAACTAGCGATAACCTTAACCGAAATGTTAGTGAATCTTCTAGTAACAACACTAGTAATAGTACTAGCACGGTAACAACCGATAATACTAACAATAATGTCAATCAAAACATTAATCAGTCTACTTCGTCACAGAGAGTGGTTCAGGACATAAACTCTCCACCACCATCTGCAATTGCTCCATCAATTGGATCATCATATTCGCAGGATCTATGTACTACAGGAGTCAGTGGCGCTGTGCAGACGCAAATATTCGGATTGTCTGCTGGTAAGAGCGTAACCGATACAAACTGCGAGCGTATAAAGCTCTCTAAGACGCTCTACGACATGGGAATGAGAGTAGCTGCTGTTTCACTCATGTGCCAAGACGAACGTGTCTGGACGGCTATGAAGATGGCTGGTACGCCCTGTCCCTATGAAGGGATGATTGGTGAAGAAGCTGGACTAGCATGGGAAGAGAATCTTACAGATGTTCCTGGTGTCTCCAAGAGAGATGCGAGGAGAATGGATTCGTCTCCTAACATGCCTAACTAATGAGAATCGTTCTCACTATAGCTCTGTGTATCTTATGTGGCAGTGCCTTCGGGCAGTCTGTGCTTAGTGATTTAAGCAATGACCCAAATGCCACAGAGATTCATATGAATGATTTGAAACAAACGACAGTTAACCTAGGATTCGACTTTCCTTTTTATGACTCTCTTCATGATGATGTAATTGTGACGTACACGGGAGTATTAAACTTCCAGGACCACAATAGTGGGGGTAACTTTTGTTGTTTGGGCAGAGACCTGACAGATACTACCATGCAGGCAAATGCAGGCCCTACTGGGTATGCAAGGTATTGGAATTATTCCATATATGGTCTGTGGACTGACCTAGACATAGAGTACGCAGCTAATCCATGGTATAAAACAACAGACAGCATGGCTATATTTGGTTGGTATGATGTTCCAGAGTGGTATAGAAGA
>NZIJ01000044.1 GCA_002689915.1 Halieaceae bacterium
CCACTAAAACAGCACGCCATTGGGTGGCGTCTCGCGTCGATGACCTTTGCATTTGGCAGGATGAGTTTGATGAGACCAATATGAAAGAAGTTATTAGGCATCTTGTCGATGAAGAAGGGGGCATTCCCGCGATACGCGCGCGTATCCTCGATAAATTGTTCACCAAATTGCGCAAATCGTTCGGTCGGTAGCTCACTCAAAATGCGAGGATAGCGAGGGCTCGGATCGCTGCTTTTGTCTCGACCTCTTAAACGTTTTGCGAGGTCAAGAATGTCGTGCAGCTCCATGGTCCCATCGACTTTCGAGTGTGATGCGAGAATTTGCTCAAGCAGGGTAGATCCAGCGCGCGGTAATCCCAGGATAAAGATAGGGTCGGGTGCGTCGTGCCCTACGCCTTTAAGGCGCTCGAACAAGTCGGATTTACAGACTTCAAGCTGAGAAGAAATTCGAATGTCGAGTTGCTCTTTACTGTGAGTAGATGTCTCACGTTTTAGCGTATTGCCCTCTTGGTAGTGGCGAAACGCGGTGTCGAAATCCTTACTATCTTCGTGGGCTTTACCCAGCGCAAAGTGCATCTGTATTTTGTCGAGTTGTGGAGTAGAGGGGCTGTCCACACGATCCGTCATCGCAGTCAATTCGGCCTCGGTAAAACGATACGATTTCGTATTAGCCAGACTCCAAAAGGCATCACCAAAGTCGGATTTAAGCGAATAGGCTTGTTTGAAAAGATCTACGGCTTTGGAGGATTCGCCCGTAGCGTTGTAGATGTGCGCCAGCGATACGCGCAACTGTGGGTCGTTAGGCGATACCCGAATCATGTCCTGATACGTCTTAATAGCCTCTTCATTCTCCCCCACGCCAAAGCATACCGATGCGTAAAGCGCTTTGACTTGGGGTGATGGGTTGCTGTTTCGGTTGTAAATTGATGTGACGCGCTTATGCGCTTTATGAAAACGCTGTCTTCTCAAAAGCACGTGAGCCAATTGGATTTCGGCCTCTATGTGGTCGGGCGCGAGCTCCATGACCGTTTCTAACAGAAACTCTGCATCGTCGAACACTCCAGTACGCGTTGCGATCTCGGCCATCAACCGCATACCTTCGACATGGGTTTTGTTTTGCTGCAGGAAGAAACGACAAAGTCGTTCCGCGTCCGCCATTCGATTAGCTGCCAGATAACTAATAACGGTTCTTAGCTCAGTAGGCAGCGACGCCAAAAAATCAACCTGCATAGCCGCTTGCTCGGCGCGCGTATCGCCCTGCCGACGATAGGCTGTTGTTAAGAATTTCCAACTGTCTATTAGCGAGCCATCGTGCTCAACCGCTTGCTCGAAGGCGGTGATAGCGGCTGGCTCCTTCTTAAGCGCCAACTCGCATAAGCCGAGTTCTTGAAACCCCCGGCCGAAATCAGGCTTTTCCGCAACCAGCGTTTCAAGAAGGACTTTGGCGTTTGCGGGTTGCCCTTCTGCGCGATGCAGTACAGCTAAGGTATACCGCCCCTCGAAGTTATCGGGTTCAGCGGATAAGACCTCGTCCAGTAAAGCCTTTGATTCACCAAAGGCACGCTTACTCATTGCCACACGGGCTTTTTGTATCGATTCTGCAATCACGTTCGTAACGTCTTTCTCTCGGAAATAAAAAAGGGCGGACAATGTCCGCCCTTTGAGGGTACTACGCTTCGGTGTCTAATCAGAAGCGATAAGAGAGTCGTAGGCCTACCGTACGAGGACGATTAACCGTCGCCTCGGGCGAGAACTTACCCGCTGTTTGTACGATGGCGCCTTCTTCACTTGTGAGGTTGCGGACGTAGAGCTCTGCAAGCCAGTTGTCCTTCTCTACACCTGCTGCGATGTTAACCATGGTAGCTGCCTCATTCACGAAACGTGAGTTCNNTGGNAGNTCACCATTACGGTCTGCNACAGTTCCGAATGTNCCGCCCTCGTCCTGNTGGCCAAGACCAGACTCTCGACCGTAGGCGAGAACACCGGTGTCATCCATAAAGGCTGCGCTNCCCACGATGCCCGCTACCGACTCACCGCGNTACGTTACCGCACCCGTGAAGTAGCCGTTAGCACCCATGTTGGGAAGCTCGAAGTCATAGCGAGCACGGATGTTACCCGCGAAACTTGGTGCAAGTGGAAGCTCGGAACCCACAGGAACCGCAACACCNTCAAGCTGAGGGTTCAGTCGAGTGATCTTCGTATCCAAGAAGCTCGCCGCACCTGAGATGATCAGGTTGTTTGTGGGCGCCCACTGGAAGTCAAGATCGACACCGTTTGACTCTGCGTCACCGACGTTCTCCATNAAGACCAAGAAGGCAACGTTTGANGGGTCAAANCGNGAAACCTGAAGGTCGGTGATGTCAGTCATGTAGAAGCTCGCGTTCAGTCGAAGCGTGCGATCGAGGAACTCACCCTTCATACCAAANTCGATGTTCTCGAGCGTATCGGTNACGGCCACTGCGGGAACAACATAACCGTCGTAAACACCGCTCTGGTTCGCTGCAAGCTGACCGGCGTTACGGTTCTGCGTNGCAGGACGGTATCCCTCTGAGTAGATACCNTAGAGCATGACGTCGTCGGTAAGATTGAAGTTCANNGAGAAGCGAACGATNGTGTCCTCTTCGCGCGTCGAACCGTCTTCNGATATCGCACTGATGTCCAAGTTNCCATTTTGGATTGCAGCAAGTGTNGCTGCGTTGCTACCACCGCCTCGGAACATNTCACGCGCACCGTTGGGGCTTGTGGCTCGCAANATGGTGTCAGCATTACCGTTTGCCGCGTAGTCACCGAGAGTGAGNAGGCGNTCCGTTACGCTNTTACTAAACGCGTTTGAGTTACANCGNCCGTCTGGCGTCACTTCCGCGTTGCCNAAGCCAGCACCTGCGGGNGTATCACGGTCAGTAAACGGCGCNCCATACCGGCAGCCAAATGAGAAGTTAGACGCGCCCTGTAGCTGCGACTTGAGACTGTAGCGACGTGCACTCAAAGCGGCTGTCAAACGGTCATTGAGGTCGAACTGCACCTCACCGAAGTAGGCCGTTTCGNTNTCTGTACGAGTGAAGTCGTTGTAGAAGGTCGTCAGTGGGCTTCTTGGACCCTCTGAAACGGTGCCTGCAGTGTCTGGGATGGTGGTGTTACCAACCTGGAAGGGGTCACCAGAGCCAAAGTAGTTAACAATGTGATCACTGAACGCATCATTGGTTGAGTAATACTGGAATTCACCAATGTGTGTTGTGTCTACGTCACTGGTGTAGACACCNGCCATCCAGCGTAAACGCTCGTCAGGGTCGCTACTTACACGGAATTCGTGCGTTGTTCGCTCATTAGTCGATGCATCCGCATACTGCTTGGTTGGGTCAAAGCAGTTATTAGGCGCATTCGCCTTATCACCTGAGTAGATGTTTCCACTACAGAGGTAGTAAGTGATGTAGCCACCACCGTTGTTGTAGTGGGTGTAGTCGATCAATGCATCGACCTCACGGTCAATGTAACCACCGGTATAAACCACATCGAGGTTGGCGATGCGGCCTTCTAGGGTCCACGTTGTGATATCGAACTCGTCAACGTTGCTCTCAGGTACATACTTCTCGGAGGTTGAGTCGCCTAAGCTTGGGTCCACGAGGAAGGAGCCTTCAACATCGATCTCCTGCGACATGCGCGTGATCAGGCCACTCCAGTCATCGTTAAAGTCGTAGGCTGCGGAGATACGATAGCCGTTGTAAGTGGCTTCGTTCCAGTCGTCAGCTACGATATCCGTGTTGGTTGTTGATCGGATATTGGTCTGCGGGAAGTCTCGGAAGAAAGGACCGAATCCAGCTGAGTTATTTCGATCNATGACCNCACCATTAGGGGTAAAGGTCGCCTGCTGATTGTCAATCCAGCCGCCNTGGTTGTCGCTGTAGCCAACAAAGCGTACGGCCAACTTGTCTGTTAGCGGCAGGTTAATCATCGCTTCGACGTTGTTGCTAGCTGCGCCACCTTTCGTGTTGCTCATGCCAAAGTCGAGACTTGCTTCAAACTCGTCTTGGTTTGGCTTGTTGGTGATCAAGCGCATATTACCTGACTGTGAGCTCGCACCGAACAGCGTGCCCTGTGGGCCNGACAGCACTTCGATACGCTCTAAGTCAGCGGCATAAACGTCGAGGTTCCGTGCGCCGAACGATACGGGCATTTCATCGAAGTACAACGCGACACCNGGGGCGGAGCCCTGTGCGGGTGCAACGGTAATCGACGATTGCTCGGATGCCGAACCACGGATGTAAATTTCTTTCTGGCCGGGGCCAATACCTGCACTCACTACGTTGGGTAAAAACTCAACGTAATCGTCGAATGTCAGGATGTTTTGTGAACGCATTGCATCGCCGGTCAATGCATTGACTGAAATCGGTACGTCTTGAAGATTTTCAGCACGCTTTGTCGCGGTTACCACAACCTCTTCTAACTGAGGGTTTTGCGCTAACGCTGTCGATGCCAAAACAGGGGTGATGGCAGCGGCTACGGCGAGCGACAAAGGTCGCTTACCAGATGGCTTCATACGAAACATAGAGAACTTCCATTTATTAGAGTGGTGGATAGATTCTAGCTCAAAGTATTTTAATCCTCTACCCCGCTAGACAATGTCCAGAAACCATTGTTTTTATTGATTTTTTTTAATATTTTTGTGATTAGTTCACAACGTATTTACTTTTTGCTCATTTGATTTGCCCTGTGGCGTCCATAGGCTCAGATACTGTTACACTTTGGATTCATACTAATAAGAGCTTATTCATGTCGAGTTTGCTAGATCGCGGCTTTGTGATTGACCGCGCTGTTTTCATTCCTTCCATTGTTTTTTTGCTGAGTACTGTAGGTGTTGTGCTCGCCTTCCCTGAGGCCAGTGACGCCGCCTTTGGGGCCATGCAAGGCGCCATTGTAGAAAATGCCAGTTGGTTCTACGGCTTAGTGATGGCGATTCTTCTCGTCACATCCGTGGTACTGGCATTTTCTCGGGTCGGCAACATTCGTCTTGGCCCTGACAACTCATCCCCTGACTACAGTCTGTTCTCATGGCTCAGCATGTTATTCGCCGCCGGTGTTGGTATCGGGCTTATGTTTTACGGTGTATCAGAGCCTGTGGTGCATTTTTTAAACCCACCCGTGGGAGAGGGTTTGGCGCCGGGCGGAGAGAATCAGGCGATTAATCTCACGATGCTCCACTGGGGATTTAACGCATGGTCTGTCTACGCATTGATGGCGCTAGTCCTTGCCTACTTTTCCTTTCGCCGCGGTCTGCCGCTCACCTTGCGCTCTGCTTTTTACCCCATTTTAGGCGACCGCATTTATGGTCCCATAGGCGCCGCCATCGATGTCTTTGCCATCGTCTGTACAACCTTTGGTATTTCGACCAGTTTGGGTTTGGGTGTTGAGCAACTGAGTACCGGCCTTAATTACCTGTTCGATGTTCCGGAGTCGGGCGGCATCAAGCTAGCCATCACTATCGCTATTATGGCGATGGCTGCAGTCTCGGTAGCACTGGGTCTTGATACCGGCATTAAGCGCCTCTCAGAGATAAATTCCTTCCTGGCGATTGGGCTGCTGTGCTTTGTCTTGTTGGCGGGTCCAACAGCACTGATTTTAGGTGGAACACTGGAGAACTTTGGCTTCTACGTTGCCAACTTGATGACCACCTCAACCAACCTTTTTACCTACCAAGAAACCGAATGGCTGGGGGGTTGGACAATTTTTTACTGGGGATGGTGGATTAGCTGGGCGCCTTTTGTCGGTATTTTCATTGCGCGCATCTCCCGTGGGCGAACGATTCGCGAGTTCCTGATTGGCGTCATGTTGGCGCCTACCCTGTTTGTCGTGCTGTGGATGGATGTATTCGGCGGAAGCGCAATCGATTTAATTCATGCAGGCGAAACAGCCTTTGGAGAGGCTGTGGCCAACAACCAGCCGCTGGGCCTCTTTCTCTTCCTAGATTATCTGCCCGGTACTTTTTATCTCTCGTTGNTAAGCCTCGTGATGATCGTTATCTTTTTTGTTACCTCGGCGGACAGCGGTGCTTTGGTTCTCAATATGATGGCCTCAGGAGGAACGGATGAAACGCCNGTCGTTCAACGTGTTTTCTGGACAGCNATCATTGCCGCAATCTCGGCTACGCTTCTGATAAATGGTGGGTTGCCNGCGCTCCAAACNGCAACGATTGCGAGTGCNCTTCCGTTCTCGCTCATACTCTTGGGTGCNCTGTGGGGGCTTCAGCGGTCGCTCCAGTCAGATTTACAGGCAAGCTTTGGTAGTNCGCCCGNNAGCTTTGATACCGATACGGATGTCGACTGGCAGTCGCGATTGGGTTCGCTCCTGAGGACACCTTCTGACNATTCGNTTTTGACGTTTCAACGNGAAACGGTGTTTCCTGCGTTGTCAGCNTTCGCTTCTGAGCTGAANAAAAACGGTGTGATTACTGATGTAANGAATCTCATTGATACGGANGGNTCNGTNGTNTTGAGCACAGAAAANTCAGATGAGTCCGTTTTCACTTATGCGGTTCGGCTTGCCCCCTTGGGCGTCGATGCACCGACTGAAAGTCGGGGNGACGAGNTNTCGCTTCCTGTNACGGGNTCAACCTCAGCGACTGAGGTCCATTTGACTTCAGGTTCAGCGGGTTACTGTCTTTGGGGNCTCACNGANGCACAAGTTATCGCTGATGTGCTCGCNCAGTTTGAGCAANATNGGAGANCTTAGTTANCAATCCTGATGTTNGTTGCAGGCAGCTTGCTGCCTGTTGGNTTNAGNGNTCTCATCGCGGGAATCATGGCGTTCAACTGAGNTTGCCTATCGTTGGGTGCCGGGTGCGTACTTAAAAACGCNGGCGGGCGATCNTCCCCCANNGAGGCCATTTTTTGCCAGAGTGTCACAGCGGCCTCGGGGTCATAGCCGGCTTGNGTTGCCAGTCGCATCCCCAATCGGTCTGCTTCCCTTTCTGCGNTGCGACTGTTTGGTAACTCNAGGGCAACTTGCGCCAACAANTCNGCGCCTTGACNNGCACTTTGGCTTTGGTCTGTCGCCGCACTCACTGCGATGAGACCGAGCTGAATGGCCATAGCGCGNGACATACGCTCCGCCGTATGGTTTGCCAGAGCNTGTGAAATTTCATGGCCNATGATTTGTGCAAATTCGGCGTCCGTTAGCTTGAGTTGNTCAAACAAGCCNGTGTANACAGCCATGCGACCACCGGCCATGCACCACGCATTNACTGTCTCGTCATCGTCAACAACAACGACGCTCCACTCCCAGCCAGCCGAACGTGGGNAGTCTCCCACGGCCGCCGTTACCACTCGACCTGCAATNCGGCGAATACGTGCTTCCAGNNCCCGGTNTTTCGAGAGCTTNTCTTCCTCTCGAATAGTTTCCACTGCCTGACGATACGCCCCGCGAGACTGCTGAATGGCNGACTCGGGAGAAACGATAAGGAATTGGCTTCTGCCCGTGGGACTTGTGCTGCAGGCGGTCAGAAGACAGATTAAAAACGATCCGGCTGTAATATTAAAAAGGCGCATAGGNTGAAAGCNNTTAGCAGGTGGCANNCAAAGGGTCGTNATAAGCCATGAAATATCCTTAGCCGGGCGCAGACTCAGCGCCAGCAACGACACGAAGCAGGCCGCGATAGACGCGAGTTGCATCAGCCTGACCCTCNAGGATTCGATGAATCTCNGCACAAATCGGCACTTCGACATCGAGCTTNTTAGCAAGTGACACAACAGTCGGTGCNCTTTTCACACCNTCCGCNACCATGTTCATAGCACTGGTAATATCTTCGACCGANTTCCCTTTTGCCAANTCTAAACCAACGTGGCGATTTCGGCTCTGNGGGCTGTTACAGGTAGCGATCATATCGCCCATTCCTGCGAGACCTGCAAAGGTTTCTGGCCGCCCGCCCATCGCGGTACCTAATCGANTAACCTCAGCCAAGCCNCGGGTGATTAATGCCGCTCGCGTNTTATCGCCAGCGCCAAGACCGTCNCCGAGTCCCACCGCAATGGCAATGATGTTTTTGAGAATTCCCCCNAGTTCACAGCCAATGACGTCGCTNTTGTGGTAGGTCCGAAAAAGTCCAACGTTCAATAACGGCTGCAACCATTGAGCNGAGGGGTCGTCTAGCGCCAACACACTCGCGGCCGCTTTACCCTCGAGGATCTCTTTTGCGAGGTTGGGTCCTGTGATGACGCCAATGGGNTGATGAGGNCAGTATTCCTTNATGACCTCGGTCATGCGCTTTTGGGTGCTCGCNTCAAGCCCCTTGGTCATGCTAANGAGAGGTATATTTGNGGGNNCTAGCGGCGCAACNCGCTCAAAGACCCCTCTGAACGTATGCGAGGGTATGGCAACAAGCACGGCATGAGAATCAGTCAATGCCTCACTGAGGTCCGTGGTAGCAACAAGGAGCGGATTGAGTTCTAGNCCTTTTAANTACCGCTGATGNGTATGCGNACCATTTATCTCGTNAACAACAGCCTNATCACGNGCCCAAAGCGTTACNTTCGCATTNCGGCTAATCAATGACGCAAGNGTTGTACCCCAGGAGCCACCGCCTATNACGGCGATACGGGTTTGACTGTTTTTTGGTGTGTTCAGGGTGTGTACCTGCNCGTCGATGNTNNCTGANGCGCGAGGATGGAGGTTCACATCAAAAAACTCAAGCTAAGGTGAATTTTTACGCTCGTGCCATGTAGACTCATTGGGGATCAATTTCTGAGTGAGGCTTTGGGGGCAATGGAATACGGAATTGTCAGCTTGCTGCCAACAGCGCTGGTTCTNGTNTTGGCGATAAAAACACGGCGAACGCTCGAGTCCGTCCTNGCTGGCGCTATTTTTGCNTTTCTCATTATGGATGGNGTGGGTTTTGTACAGACCCTTGCTGAAGTCTCCCTATCNGTGCTCCGAGATGAAGACATNGCTTGGATTATTTTGGTTTGCGCACTTTANGGCGTTTTCATTGCNCTTCTTGTTCGAAGCGGTGGCTCAATGGCCTTTGGCCAGTTATTGCTCGCTCGACTTCAAAATAAGCGGCAGNGCCTCCTGACAACTTGGGTGCTNGGNCTGGTGATCTTTCTNGATGATTANCTGAACTCTCTTACAGTGGGTGCGACCATGAAAGCGGTGACCGACCGTTTCAAGACNTCTCGCGCTATGCTCGCNTACGTCGTTGATTCAACCGCGGCACCTCTGTGTCTCTTGATACCCATATCGAGTTGGGGCGCCTACTTTGCGGGCCTTTTGGAGAAAAATGCAGTCGCTGCCGATGGGCAGGGATTGAATTTGTTCATCGAGTCTATTCCCTATATGTTTTACCCCATCATCGCCGTGCTTATAGTGCCGTTAGTGGTAATCGGTGTCATTCCTCGTCTTGGTGCTATGGCCAAAGCGGAAGCGCTTGCCGAGGAAACTGGCGAGTTGGGTATCTCCGAAGATCCTTCAAATGAAATGGAATTTGGGTCAGGAGGAGCGGGAACTTTCTTTATTCCCATTGCAGCGCTCCTCTACTTCACTATCGTTCCTGTATTTTCGTTGTCTTACGATGTAGATCTGCTGCGCGGTGTGATCGCTGGAATCATCGTGACCGTTGTCTATTACGCGTCATTAAGAATCATGCCGCTGTCTGAGCTTTTCGATACCTGCACTAACGGCATCAAAATTATGGTGCCGGTGTTGGCAATGTTACTTGCGCTTTTTGTGTTCGTAGAAGCAAACGATCGGATTGGACTTACCGATTTTGTGATTCAAGCGGTGAAGCCTTTCATGACGGCAACATGGCTGCCCGTGATCATTTTCATCACCATGTCTGCTGTCTCTTTTGCAACAGGATCGAACTGGGGTGTCATCGCGATTGCCATGCCCGTCGCTTTCCCGTTGGCTGAGGCATACGGTGTAAGTATCCCGCTGGTGATCGGTGCATTGCTATCCGCCAGTGGCTTCGGAAGTCACGCTTGCTTTTATTCAGACTCGACGGTGTTGTCGGCACAAGGCGCAGGCTGTGATACCTATCAACATGCAATTACCCAGCTTCCCTACGCTATTTTATCTGCAAGTATCGCTGCAATATGCTTTTTTGTTGCGCCAGAGGTGGTTGAGTCTGTGGCGGCCTTTTTTGAGTGGTTTGGTTCGACGGCTCTTTAAGCGTGGGTAGTTTCGTTTTTGTGAGTGGCGAGCTGATCCTGGCGCTCGACCTGATGGCTAAGCCATTAAGAAATATTGGAGAAATTTAAAGTGCGGATCTCTAGGTTATTGATGGGTTTGTTGGTCTTGCCTTTAGCCACAGCCTGTGGCGGCGGAGGCGGTGGATCCAGCAGTACACCACCACCTGTCGTTGTTGCGCCGCCACCACCACCCGACCCTACTGGACTGTGGGTCAACAGCGAGACTGACGGTGCAACCGAGGGCGCAGGTCTAGCCGATTACACGGCAAAACTGACCCGCATCGGGATGACTCGAAGCGCTACGGGTGGACCGGTTTTCGAGGCTGCACCGGTTGCTGACACATCGGCTGGAGGCAGCGGTTTCTCAACGACTTACACCTTAGAGGCTGATGTCGATGAATACGATATCGTCAAATATAACGGCTCAACGCTCGCCGTAGCGCCGAGCCGCAGTGGTTGCTGCTTTGTTGTGGAGCCTCGAATTGCCTCCGATGCGCTACCACCGCCCCAAGAAGGTCAGGGAGAGTCTGAGATAGCGCTTTACCAAACAGATCCCGGTTCCGGTTCGGCAACTGCTGCGGGTATTATCGCTCTCCAGGAGGGCCAGACTGCCGAAGGCATGTACCTATCGGAGTCGCGACTTCAGGTGTTGTTATCGACAGCTTGGTGGGGTGCGTTTGGTGAGCAATTCACCACGTCTGATGGCTGGCTGGACGAGCAGGTATCACTGCTAAATTATGACCTGACAGATGTTGAGAACCCTGTACTGACCAACACAATGACCGTTGAAGGCGCCTTGATTGCGTCTCGTCGTGCGGGTGATGAGATATTTGTTGTCTCGCGCCATGCCCCCAACATCGAAGGCTTAGTGAGCTATCCGCAGACCGAGGAGGAGGTTGCCAATAACGACGCCCTGCTCGCTGAGGCTTCGGAGAGCGATATTCTCCCTGAGGTGCGTATCGATGGCGAGATTATCGAGCCCTTAACGCTCGACAGCTGCTATCGGGTTGACCCTGAACATCCATTGGCTGAGCCTGTACCCAGCGACTCAACGCTGACAACTTTTCTCGCCATTTCCGCTGAGACGGGTGAGGTTTTGCGCGCCGCGTGTACGTTTGAGCCGGTGTCAGGGATTTACATGGGAAGCAGTTTCATTGCCTTGACCCACGTGCGCTGGGACTTAGAAGAGCGAGGAACCCTGGTTCACCTTATGGCCCGCGATAGCTTCGACTACCTAGGTTCCGAGTTAATCGACGGCGACCTATACAGCGGCGGTAATGCAGATTTTCGTATCAGTGAGTCCGGTGGTGTTTTGCGGCTGGTAACCACTGAGTGGACAGGTGACCCTGAAGATGCCTTTACCCATCGCTTATTCACCCTGTCTCCAAGTGACACAGCCCCCGAGCTCGATGTTCTCGGGGTGTTGGGTGATGACCCCCAAGCGCGCATTGGAAAGCCCAATGAAGACCTCTACGGGGTTCGATTCATGGGCAATCGCGCGTATATGGTCACGTTTGAGCGAATCGACCCCCTATACGTCATCGACCTCTCAGACCCCTCCCAGCCTTCAATTGTTGGCGAGCTAGAGGTGCCTGGTTTCTCTGATTTATTGCATGAGGTGTCCGATGATTTGTTGCTTGGTCTGGGCTCAAGCGACCGCTTCTTCCCAAAGCTTGAGCTCTACAATGTTAGCGATGTGACTTCACCGATATCTCAGGGGCTTGTCGAACTGGGTGAAGAAATGGATTGGAGTTACAGTCCTGCTCAATACAACCGCTACGCATTTACCTATCTTGCCGGGAATGAGACCGACCGCCTCACTGTTCCCTACGTGGCAAGTGGGCTTCGAGATGATGAATACCAACATATCGAGAGAATCGCGCTATT
This sequence comes from Halieaceae bacterium, assembly GCA_002689915.1. Classification (GTDB taxonomy): domain Bacteria; phylum Pseudomonadota; class Gammaproteobacteria; order Pseudomonadales; family Halieaceae; genus Luminiphilus; species Luminiphilus aquimaris. The sequence goes on from NZIJ01000044.1 coordinate 12,062, forward strand.
TGAAATCACTAACAAAAACGAGCCCGATGCGGCGGCTGTCCTGCCCGTTGGAGAAGTGACGCTAGAACCTAATTCGGTGGATGGCGATACGCGAGTGATCCTCGATAACGAAGCGTTGTATGT
>NZIJ01000045.1 GCA_002689915.1 Halieaceae bacterium
CCCATAAGTACGGCACGGAGGCGAAAAAGAGGCGGGGGCTGGAGCCACTCCTGAACGGGGAGATTCGGTCATGTTTTGGTATGACGGAGCCCGATGTTGCATCATCCGATGCCACGAACATCTGCACGACGGCAGTACTCGAAGGGGAAGAGTGGGTTATTAATGGCGAGAAGCACTGGACCAGTGGTGCCGGCGATCCTCGTTGTAAGGTCATGATCTGCATGGTTAAAACTGACCCCACGGCACCTAAGCATCTCCAGCAGTCTCAGATTCTCGTGCCAATGGATACACCCGGGGTGGAAATCGTTCGCCCGCTCACAGTTTTCAATAACGTTGACGCGCCGCACGGACACATGCGGGTCAAACTCGATAACGTTCGCGTGCCCAAAGAATGCATGATTTTGGGTGCCGGTCGTGGCTTTGAAATTTCACAAGGGCGATTGGGCCCAGGCCGAATTCACCACTGCATGCGCTCCATAGGATCGGCGGAGAAGGCCCTAGATTTGCTTTGCAAGCGCGCGACAACCCGGACAGCGTTCGGTCGTCCACTCTCAAAGCTGGGCGGCAATATCGACATTATCGCCGACGCTCGCATGAACATTGAGCAGGCGCGTTTATTGACACTTAAAACCGCGTGGATGATGGATACGACTGACCCGAAAGAGGCGCGCATCTGGATTTCCATGATTAAAACTGTCGTACCCAATATGGCATTGAAAGTCATTGATGACGCTATTCAAATGCACGGCGGGATTGGTGTCTCGAACGACACACCGCTGGCAAATATGTGGGCGGGGCAGCGAACACTGCGACTCGCAGATGGCCCGGATGCCGTGCACCGGATGGTCGTCGGGCGTCATGAACTCAAAGGTTATACCGCGGTAGAAGATACCGGTGCGACCTTCAGAGACGGTTAATAAATACAAGGAGATTAGACGTGCCTACACATTGGGTTGAACCTGACGACATGGTCAGCATGGCGGGAACAAAGTTGCCCTCGAGCGACTGGATGACAGTTGAGCAGGACCGCATTAACACGTTTGCTGATTGCACCGAGGACCATCAGTTTATTCATATTGACGAGGAGGCGGCGGCCAAGTCGCCCTTTGGCGGGACGATCGCTCACGGTTTCTTGACGCTTTCTCTGTTGACCAAGTTGAGTTCTGAGAACTCTATCGGGGTTAAGGGCATCGTGATGGGAGTGAACTACGGTATCGACAAGCTTCGCTTTTTGGCGCCTGTCCGAGCTGGGAAGCGTATCCGCGCACACACAGAAGTACTCAGTGTTGATCGCAAAGATGCCAATCGTTTCTTAGTTAAGACGGCGGTCACTGTTGAAATCGAAGGTGAAGAGACGCCAGCACTCTATGCAGAGTGGCTCGGTATGCAGTTCATTGCTTAATACAAAACAACGAAAGGGATAAAGAATGACAATTCGGTATGACGGTCAAGTTGCGATCGTTACAGGTGCAGGTAACGGCTTGGGTAAAAGCCATGCGCTTCAATTGGCGGCACGTGGTGCAAAAGTCGTTGTCAACGATTTAGGTGGCACAGTCGATGGGAGCGGTGGCGGTAGCGATGCCTCACAAGCGGTTGTTGCGGAGATTGAAGCGGCGGGTGGTGAGGCGATGGCTCACGGCGCTAATGTTGCCGACTTTGACCAAGTACAAGACATGGTCTCAAAGACCATGGAGCGTTGGGGGCGAGTAGACATCCTCATTAATAACGCCGGTATATTGCGTGACAAGAGCTTTGGTAAAGGCTCGCTTGACGACTTCAAGCTGGTTCTCGACGTGCACTTAATGGGCAGTGTTAACTGCACAAAGGCTGTTTGGGAAATTATGCGCGCGCAAAATTATGGTCGCATTGTTGTGACGACCTCATCGAGCGGCCTGTACGGTAATTTCGGGCAGTCTAATTACGGCGCTGCGAAAATGGGTGTCATCGGCATGATGAACACGCTTGCGCAGGAAGGTGCTAAGAACGATGTGAAAATCAACGCGCTGGCACCAACGGCTGGGACACGTATGACCGAGGGCCTGATTCCCGAGAAGGCATTTGATTTGATGACCCCCGAGACGGTGACACCCGCTGTGCTTTACCTTGTATCAAAAGATGCGCCGACGCGAACAATATTAGCGGCAGGTGCAGGTGGGTATGCAGTGGCAAAGATTGTTGAGACAGACGGCATTTACCTCGACGATGCGGATCAAACGCCAGAGGCGATCGCAGCAAATTGGGATGCCATTGCNAACAGTGAGCCTAAGCAACTGCAGGCTGGCTTCGAGCAAACTTTCAAGTTTCTTGGCAAGGCCGCTCAGGCNAAGGGAATCTCACTCGAATAACAGAAANACGGCTTTNTAGTCGACCTCACATNCAAATAGCGTTAAGAGCCCGTCGACGGGCATACGGAGAAGAAAATGAAAGAAGCAGTCATCGTATCAACAGCACGGACACCCATTGGTAAGGCGTACCGTGGTGGTTTTAATAATTTACAAACGCCAACNATGGGTGGGCACGCCATTCGCGCCGCCGTTGAGCGTGCGGGCATTGAAGCCGATCGTGTCGAAGACTGCATCATGGGTGCGGCACTTACTCAGGGTACGTCCGGNATGAATATTGGTCGAAACGCGGCGCTCCGTGCGGGTCTACCTGTCACGGTATCGGGCATGACCATCGATCGTCAGTGTTCATCAGGNCTTATGGCNGTTGCGACAGCAGCNAAGCAAGTNATGCACGACGGNATGGACTGTGTTGTCGGGGGTGGTNTGGACTCTATTTCTCTCGTTCAAAACGAGCATATGAATGGTCACCGACTNGTCGATAATGAGTTNGTGGGTATGCACAAANATATTTACATGCCTATGCTNCAAACNGCNGAGGTAGTNGCGGCTCGCTANGGCGTCTCGCGCGATGCGATGGACGANTATGGCTTCGCGTCTCAGGAGCGNACGGCAGCGGCTTATGCTGCGGGTCGTTACGATNCAGAGTTGGTGCCNGTAACNTGTGAGCGGATCGTTTACAACAAGGAAACCGGCNAGCAGTCTACCGCAGAGGTNACGGTGACAGCTGACGAGGGNGTNCGTCCTTCTACCCTAGAGGGNGTTAAGAGTTTACGTACNGTTATNGAAGGTGGAACGATTACAGCGGGAAATGCCTCGCAGCTTTCCGATGGCGCCTCGGCGCAGGTAGTAATGAGCAGTGATNTGGCNACTTCACTCGGCTTGGAGCCGCTCGGGGCATACCGCGGNATGGCTGTAGCGGGTTGTGAGCCAGATGAAATGGGTATTGGNCCCGTTTTCGCTGTGCCAAAGCTCCTCAAACAGCACGGTTTAACNGTAAACGATATTGGTCTGTGGGAGCTNAATGAAGCGTTTGCGGTTCAGGTNCTTCACTGCCGAGATACGCTGGGCATTGACAACGACAAGCTCAATGTCGATGGCGGTGCTATCGCGATTGGTCACCCCTACGGNATGAGCGGCTCGCGAATGATTGGTCACGCGCTAATCGAAGGAAAGCGCCGCGGTGTTAAGTATGTCGTCATCACCATGTGTGTGGGCGGCGGTATGGGTGCAGCTGGCTTATTCGAGGTCTACTAANATGGTNAAAGCGGTTGTATGNAGTGAGCACGGCCTTCCAGATAAGCTGAACCTCGTTCATGACTGGGAGACTGCAGAACTGGGTCCNAATGATGTGCGAATGGACGTTAAGGCAGCTGGTCTTAACTTTCCTGACGTTCTCATCATTCAAGGGAAGTACCAAATGCAACCGCCTATGCCCTTTGTTCCGGGCGGTGAGTCTGCCGGTGTTGTGACCGAAGTTGGCTCNGCGGTGACGCGNTGGTCTGTTGGTGACAGCGTGATCCAGCTCGGTGGNGTCGGTGGTTTCGCCAGTGAGGCGGTAGTTAANGAAAATGCACTTCTGCCAAAGCCTGAAGGTATCGACTTTTCNGCGGCNGCGGGCGTGGGGATGACTTACTTTACCTCGTACTACGCGCTCAAGCAGCGCGGCCAACTCAAAGCCGGTGAGACCCTGCTCGTNATGGGNGCTGCCGGTGGTGTGGGCAGTACNGCGGTTGANTTGGGTAAGGTTATGGGGGCCAAAGTCATTGCNGCAGCGAGCTCCGATGAAAAGCTGGAGCTTTGTAAGCAACTGGGCGCCGACGAAGTCATCAANTACAGCAATGAGTCGATGAAAGATCGCNTCAAAGAGNTCACTGGCGGAAAAGGGGTGGATGTTATCTANGACCCCGTAGGCGGTGATTATGCTGAGCCGGCGGTANGGAGCATGGCNTGGAATGGNCGCTATCTCGTTATCGGCTTTGCGTCCGGTCCNATTCCCAGCATTCCACTCAATCTCACTTTGNTNAAGGGTTGTGCCCTTNTCGGGGTTTTCTGGGGTCGTTTCCTTGGNGAGGAGCCCGCAGAGCAACAGAAGAATGTGGAAGAGCTTTGGAGCTTGTTCAATGAGGGTAAGTTNAATCCAGTGGTTACGGATGTCTTCCCNATCGAGNANTATGAAGCNGGCTACGCTGCCATGATGGAGCGTCGCGCCAANGGTAAAGTNATCTTTACCTTCTGATCGATGGACGGCTACTCCTTCCAGTCAGTGCAGACCACNCGGGTTCAATCCGGTGCGGTCTTGCACCTCAACGAGCTNTTGGNAGAGCGGGGATTGAGCAGNCCGNTGTTCGTAACGGACGCCCAGCTCATCAAGCTGGGTGTGGTTNCTCCNGCTATCGANGCCTTGCAGCTTTCNGCCGATACGGTTGTTNTTTTTGATGGTATTGAACCAGACCCTTCAGAGCGGGTGGTTTTTGCCTGTCTTGAAGCCTTNAGAGCCGGNGACTGTGATTCAGTAATTGCCGTGGGCGGCGGTAGCTCCATGGATGTGGCAAAGGTTGTGTCCGTNCTCGCGAGAGGTCAGCAGGATCTNTCNGAAATCTANGGTGTTGGTATGGTCAGCGGTGANCGTTTNCCNCTCTTNTTAGCNCCTACGACGGCGGGTACGGGCTCTGAAGTCACACCTGTGGCGATTATCACCACAGGTGAGACCACCAAAGCGGGCGTGAGCTCACCTGTTTTACTGCCCGACGTTGCCATTTTGGACGCCTCTCTGACGCTGGGGCTGCCGGCGAGTATCTCCGCAATGACGGGCATTGATGCCATGGTTCATGCNNTCGAGGCTTACACCTCTAAGATCAAGAAGAACCCCATTTCAGATATGCTNGCTCTTCGNGCACTNAAGCTACTCTCGGAAAACATTCGTACGGTGCTCGNANCACCGGGAGACGTTGCNGCGCGTGAGGCGATGTTGTTGGGNTCTATGTTTGCCGGACAGGCATTTGCCAATGCACCTGTAGGTGCGGTNCATGCCTTGGCGTATCCGGTGGGCGGGCACTACCACATACCGCACGGTCTGAGTAATTCGCTGATGCTNCCTGCNGTCTTAGCATTTAACGCNGAGGCCTGCCCGGAGCTCTACGCAGANTTAGCTCGAGTCATACCCGGNGCAGGNCAATCTNCCGAGGGNCTGATCGATTGGTTCAAGGTATTGATCGATGAGAGCGGCCTTCCNGCAACNTTGGCGCAGGCAAAAATCCCCGAGACAGATTTGCCCATGTTGGCCAAGGACGCCATGTTTCAGCAGCGTTTATTGATAAACAATCCTCGGGAAGTCGATGAGGCCACGGCGCTTAGGCTTTACCGAGAAGCATGGAGTGGTTGGTCGTGAGCGAGAGAGCAACGCCTGCGCCTCGGGACGGTTTTGCCATTTTTTATCCGCTAAACACGCGTTGGGCAGATAACGACATATACGGGCATATTAACAACGTCGCCTACTATGCTTTTTTTGATTCGGTGGTGAACCGATTCTTGATTGAAGAGGGCGGTATGCGCCCTGGTCACGATAATGTGGTGGGTTATGTTGTTAATTCTTCAGCGGACTATTTTTCTCCATTGACCTACCCACAAGAGCTTGAACTTGGTTTGCGGGTTGCACGCCTGGGTGAGAAATCAGTCACATGGGAGATCGGTGTATTTGGTCAGGGCGCGGAGTTAAGTAGCGTCACAGGTCAGTTTACCCACGCATTTGTCGATCGCGAATTGAACAAATCGGCAAGTATTCCTATCGCCATTCGGCGCGCCATATCGATGCTTGGCTAGTCTTCAGGCGCGATATTCATAACGCGAGACTTCAGCGCATATAGCAAGACGCAAAAAGTGATGATGCCCGCAAAAATAGGTGGATACGCCGTATTCAATTGATACAACGCACCTCCCAAAATGGGACCAATAACGAATCCGGCGGCAGGGCAGGCGGTGATGAGGCCTGCAGCACCGCCTTGCTCGTCGCGACTCACTGCCAGCGACGCACCCGCTGCAATGGCCGGTCCAATTAAGCCCAAGCCAGCCCCCATAAACGCCATTCCAATGATGAGGCCTGTCAGTCCCTGGGCTAATGCGACAAAACTGGCCGCGATTAAGTTACAAACTAAACCCATTCGTACTAGGTTGAGTGCAGGACCGGCATACCGTTGTGCAACCGATAACTGAAGTGCGAGTGTGAAGAAGGCCGAGACCATGAGGGCCGCACCTGTGTATTGTGCGGTCTCCACCCCACTGAGTGACAGGCTGTCTTGAATTCGAAACCCGAGCGTTTGCTGGATAGCTGAAAATCCCGTGAAAGTACCGATGGCGCTGAGAAGATAAACACGCAGGCGGGAGTCGAGGAAGGACAATCGGGGCGCACGCTTGCGTGCGACGCCGGAGAACTCACCCTCAGGCAGGTATTTCCATACGGTAAAGACGGCGATGAGTGTAAAAAGTGCGGCGACATAGAGTGGGAAAAGAAGCCCTAAGCCGGCCAATAAGCCCGCCAGCACTGGACCAATTATGACGCCAAGACTGTTGGCTGTTCCCAGGCGAGCAAGCGTCTGTGTTCTGAACGCACGTGAGCTATGGTCTGCGGCATAGGCGGTAACCCCCGGGCTGGTGGCGGCCATGACAGAAGATTGCAGGCAGCGAAAAAGCAACGCTGTGAAGTAAAGCGTCCACCCTGAGAGGATGCCTTTCATACCTAATGCGAAAACACCGGCAAAAATCACCGTACCAACGGCATAGCCCGTCAAGCCAATGACGATGACAATCTTCCGACCTATTTGATCTGACCGTCGGCCCCACCAGGGCGAACAAAAGGTGAAGACTAAGGCAGAGGTCGAGATGATAGAGGTGGTTTGCACCTCGCTAAGCGCAACTTCGCGACCCAACGGTGGCAGGATCGCAAAGATAAACGCTTGGCCAATGGCGTTTGCAAGCAGGCCGGTTATGAGAATGAAAAAAGAAGATCTGCTAAGTCGGCTCGGCGCTGATGAGGGAGTCGCGTCAGCTGAGCTCATTATTCTTCGATGCCATCCGGGCCGTTACGCGATGGTACGACGTTGGTAGAAACTTAGTCAGGGTCTGCATGAACCACGCATCCCAACCGATGAAAACACGCTTTCGACCAGCTAAAACCCCTTTCATGATGATCTCAGCGGCTTTGGTTGGCGATGTTCTTGCAACCTGTCGGAATGAGGCGTCGCGCTCCTCTGCAGACGTATCAGCATGCTCGCCGTCGGCCCGTGCGCGAAGCGCAATATTTGTCGAGATGCCGCCCGGGTGAACGCAGGTGACGGTGAGCGACGTATCGAGATACTCCGCCTGCAATGACTCAGTGAAGCCCCGAACAGCGAACTTAGCGCTGTTGTAAGCGCTTTGGGTAGCAATGCCAATCATCCCAAAAATAGACGATATGTTGACCAGGTGTCCGTTGGGGGAGGCTTCAAGCAGGGGCAAAAACGCTTTTGTTGACCAGACAACACCCCAGTAATTGATGTTCATAAGCCATTCAAAGTTATCTAAATCGGCATTGCGAAACTCAGAGGCATAACCGACGCCGGCGTTGTTGAACAAAAATTCAACCGTGGTGACCTCTGTAGCGATCTCTTGTGCCCATTTTTCGATAGATTCGCGCTTGCCACAGTCCACGATGGCGGTTGAAACACTGCTGAGCGAGCTATTCAAAAGCGCTTCAGTCTCGGCTAACCGTTCCGGGCTGATATCGCACATATAAATATTGATGCCGCGCGCATTTAGGTTCAGCGCGAGGGCGCGGCCGATACCATCACCTGCCCCAGTGATCACTGCAGTCTCTACTTTTTGGGTCATTTTTCTGGCCCTTGCCCGGTGTCTGGATTTTTGTCAATGAAACGGAACACTGTTGTGCCTTTTTCATGGACACTAAACGACCGTAAACGTACAATTGAGTCTTAGCGCATTCTTGAAATAGTCGGCGACTTTTTGGTCAGTTCGGCGCTTTGTTGTGTGCGCGAGACAATAACACATCCGACGTCGCGACGTTTAGTGAAAACGGAGGCAAAGAGGGGCCTCGCAGACGTGGGTACGAAGACTCTCTGGAGGATATCGAGTGGACAAACCCGCTGTCTTGGCACTTGCAGACGGCACAGTTTTTCACGGGCGCTCAGTTGGCGCTGACGGGAAGACTGTGGGAGAGGTTGTTTTTAATACGGCGATGACCGGTTATCAGGAAATTTTGACTGACCCATCCTATGCCCAGCAAATCGTAACGCTCACCTATCCTCATATCGGCAATACAGGAACCAATAGCGCAGATGCGGAATCGAGCGCAGTGCATGCAGCGGGCCTGATTATTCGCGACCTGCCGTTGGTTGCTTCGAATTTCCGTTCTGAGCAAAATTTGAGTGATTACCTTGTTGCGAACAACACAGTGTGTATCGCGGATATCGATACACGGAAGCTAACGAGAATTATTCGAGAGAAAGGCGCCCAGTCAGGGTGCATTTTGACGGGCGATGCTGCGGACGAGGCGATTGCCGCAGCCAATGCCTTTCCCGGCCTTAAAGGTATGGACCTGGCAAAAGTAGTTACCACCTCCTCGACTTACGATTGGAGCGAACCGACGTGGCAGTTAGGGGCGGACGCACCTGAACGCCCTGAAGCGCACCACCACGTTGTTGCGCTTGATTTTGGCGTAAAAAGAAACATCCTCCGCATTCTTGTTGATCTTGGTTGTCGAGTGACCGTAGTGCCCGCTCAAACGGACTTCGACGCTGTTATGGCACTCAAGCCGGACGGTGTTTTTCTGTCAAATGGCCCGGGTGACCCAGAGCCATGCGATTACGCGATTGAACTTGCTCAAAAAGTGATGGCGTCGGGCAAGCCTTTGTTCGGGATCTGCCTCGGACATCAGATTTTGGCGCTCGCCAGTGGCGCGAAGACCGAAAAGATGAGCCACGGTCACCACGGGGCAAACCACCCGGTGCAGGACTTAAGCAATAAGACCGTCATGGTAACGAGCCAAAACCACGGATTCACGGTTTCGGATGAAGATTTGCCCGAGACGCTCTCAGTAACACACCGATCGCTTTTTGACGGTACTGTGCAGGGTATTAAGCGAGTCGATACCCCCGCTTACAGTTTTCAGGGGCACCCTGAAGCCAGTCCTGGTCCTCACGATGCGAAGTATTTGTTTGACGCCTTTATTGAAGCGATGGCGGGTGAGGGTACGGGCGACGACGTTGCTGTCGAGGTTGTGAAGGGAGGCGCCGTCTAATGCCAAAAAGAGCTGATTTAGAAAGTATCTTGATCCTGGGTGCGGGCCCGATTGTTATCGGACAAGCCTGCGAGTTTGACTACTCCGGTGCGCAAGCATGTAAGGCGCTCCGTGAGGAGGGCTACAGAGTCATTTTGGTGAACTCGAATCCGGCGACGATTATGACGGATCCTGCTATGGCAGATTCGACCTACATCGAGCCCGTTGAGTGGCAGACCGTTGCGAAGATTATCGAGAAAGAGCGCCCGAGTGCGTTGCTACCGACAATGGGTGGCCAAACAGCGCTTAACTGCGCACTAAAGCTCGACGCAGAGGGGGTTCTTGAGAAATACGGCGTCGAGATGATCGGGGCGACACAGGAGGCGATCGATAAAGCCGAGGATCGAGAGAAGTTCGACGTCGCGATGAAAAAGATTGGACTCGATACCCCACGTGCCGAGATCGCGCATTCGCTTGAGGAAGCCTTCGATATCCTAGAAAGGATGGGCTTCCCTTGCATCATAAGACCCTCATTCACAATGGGTGGCTCGGGTGGTGGCATCGCGTACAACCGAGTTGAATTCGAGACCATTTGTAAGCGTGGTCTGGAGCTATCACCAACCAACGAACTGCTCATTGACGAGTCGCTAATTGGCTGGAAAGAATTTGAGATGGAGGTTGTCCGGGATAAAAATGACAACTGCATCATTGTTTGCTCGATCGAAAATTTGGATGCCATGGGTGTTCATACGGGCGATTCCATNACGGTTGCCCCCGCGCAAACACTGACCGATAAAGAATATCANTTGATGCGAAACGCATCGCTGGCGGTGCTTCGAGAAATNGGTGTGGAGACGGGTGGGTCGAACGTGCAGTTCGGGCAATGCCCTGATACGGGTCGAATTGTGGTCATTGAGATGAANCCNCGTGTGTCACGNTCTTCAGCGCTGGCATCAAAGGCGACTGGCTTCCCCATAGCAAAAGTCGCGGCCAAATTGGCGGTGGGCTANACCCTCGATGAATTGGCAAATGACATTACAGGCGGTGTCACGCCAGCNTCATTCGAACCGTCGATNGACTATGTNGTTACCAAGGTTCCACGCTTTGCTTTTGAGAAGTTCGCAACCGCCGATGCGAAGCTGACCACGCAAATGAAGTCAGTTGGGGAGGTGATGGCGATAGGCCGNACGTTCCAGGAGTCTGTTCAAAAAGCATTGNGNGGTCTTGAAGTGGGCTCGGCTGGATTTGAGTCGAGACTGACGGTGACAGATGATGACTCGCGTGCTGAGCTCGTAAAGCAGCTNACGCATCCCGGTGCAGAGCGAATTTGGTATTTGGCAGACGCTTTCAGAGCGGNNTTTGAGCTTGAAGAAATTTATGGGTACTCCGGTGTCGACCCCTGGTTCCTNGTNCAGATTGAGGACATTGTCCGACTCGAGAGNACGCTNGTGGGNCGCTCGCTTGCCGANGTCAGCTACGCTGAGCTNNGACAGTTAAAGCGCAAAGGCTTCTCTGATCAGCGCATTGCCGCGGTNATGGCGCTATCGGAGGCTGANGTACGAGAATANCGNCANACTAANGGCCTGCGNCCTGTTTACAANCGCGTTGATACCTGTGCAGCAGAGTTTTCCTCTGCGACNGCTTATATGTACTCGACCTACGAGGAAGAATGCGAATCCGCGCCNAGTGANCGAGATAAAATTATCGTCTTAGGTGGTGGACCGAACCGCATTGGTCAGGGAATTGAATTCGACTATTGCTGNGTGCATGCNGCGCAAGCGATGGCGGAGGATGGTTACGAAACCATCATGATNAACTGCAANCCTGAAACCGTNTCGACGGATTACGATACGTCCGATCGACTATTTTTTGAGCCGGTCACGNTAGAAGACGTACTCGAGATTGTCGATCTGGAGCAGCCCAAAGGGGTGATCGTGCAATTTGGTGGGCAGACGCCCTTGAAACTTGCTCGAGCGCTTGAGGCCGCAGGTGTACCCATTATNGGAACCACACCTGATCAGATCGATCGCGCGGAAGATCGTGAGCGGTTTCAGAAAATGATTCAGGAACTGAANTTACTGCANCCAGCGAANACNACAGTGCGCAGTGTTGATGAAGCGGTGGCAGCCGCNCGCAACATTGGCTACCCACTCGTNGTCCGCCCCTCTTATGTTTTGGGTGGNCGGGCTATGGAAATTGTTTACCGAGAAGAAGACCTATTGCGCTACATGCGCGATGCGGTCCAGGTCTCTGACGACTCACCGGTATTGCTCGACCGATTNTTAAATGCGGCTATTGAGGTTGATATCGACGCGGTTTCTGATGGTAAACANGTTGTCATTGGGTCAATCATGCAGCANATCGAACAGGCAGGGGTTCACTCGGGCGATTCGGCCTGCTCGCTTCCTCCNTACAGCCTTCCCGCTGACGTNCAGGACAAAATGCGGGATATGGTGAAAGCCATGGCGGTTGCCCTCGAAGTAAAGGGCCTTATGAATGTTCAGCTTGCGTGGCAGGACGGCNAGATTTACGTTATCGAGGTGAANCCAAGAGCGTCACGAACNGTCCCNTTCGTCTCTAAAGCTATCGGTATTTCATTAGCGAAGATTGCGGCCCGCTGTATGGNAGGCCAGTCGCTCACATCGCANGGCTNTACCGCGGAAGTAGTCCCTAGCTATTACAGTGTGAAAGAGGCGGTTTTGCCGTTCAATAAATTCCCNGGCATNGACCCGATTCTCGGCCCAGANATGAAGTCGACTGGAGAGGTCATGGGAACAGGGCCGACGTTTGCCGACGCCTTTGCCAAAGCCCAGCTCGGTGCGGGCGATGTCACGCCAACCTCGGGTTTGGCACTTTTTAGTGTGCGAGATGCGGATAAGCCCGCGGCGATNGACGTTGCGAAGCGGCTTGTCNACTCNGGTTTTACGCTGGCAGCGACCAAAGGGACCGCGAAAGCACTCAGNGCTGCGGGCTTGACNGTTAGGTCTGTCAATAAAGTNGCCGAGGGCCGCCCNCACATTGTCGANCTCATTAAAAACGATGAGGCATCGATGATTATCAACACCACTGAGGGGCGAACNGCGATNTTAGACTCTGCGTCAATTCGGTCGAGTGCTGAACAGCACCAGGTGTTCTACACTACGACNTTGGCGGCAGCAGAGGCNATCTGCATGTCGATGGAACGGGAGCCCGATGGGCAAGTTCGCAGGTTACAGGATCTGCATGTGAGTTTGGCAAATGAATAAAGTCCCAATGACCGTCGCAGGTGAGGCGGCNCTTCGTGAAGAACTAGAGCGACTCAAGAAGGTCGACCGACCNAGGATTGTTGCNGCAATCGCTGAAGCACGTGAACACGGCGANCTCAAAGAGAATGCTGAGTACCACGCAGCGCGTGAGCAGCAGAGTTTTGCNGAGGGGCGCATCAANGAACTGGAATACAAATTNTCCAATGCTCANGTGATTGACATTACTACCCTTGCGCACAGTGGACGTGTTCTTTTTGGTGCGACNGTTGATCTGATTAACTGCGATGATGATANGGAAGTGTCTTACCGCATCGTCGGTGAAGACGAGGCGGATGTTAAACAGAATATGATTTCNGTCAGCTCCCCNATTGCNAGGGCACTNGTAGGTAAGTCCGAGGGCGATGAGGTGGTTGTTAAGGCACCTAGCGGNGACATTTACTACGAAATTGACAGTGTGCGTCACNTTTAACGCGCTGCGTTAANCCGTATCCNTGTCGATNNCCTCAAATCANANATCGCTTTGGTCGCTNTCNTCAGGCGAATCCGCCGTNATTCACGATTTTGACAGCAGTGAGATCGATGCNGCAACGAGGCGGTTGATGGACATTGGCTTTCGNGCGGGACAGCGTGTCACCTGTNTGATGACACCNGGATTCGGTGCGCCGCGAGTCTANGCGGTCGGTGGCGCCACCTACAGCCTCGATCGAGCCACGGCAGAACGTATTCAGACGNGTGAGCCTTCAGCATGAAGAATATCTTGCTNNTGGGCGCNCCCAACTCGGGTAAAAGCGCTCTCTTCAATCAGCTCACAGGCTTGAGCCACAAAGTTGCCAACTATCCGGGTATTACGGTGGACGTTGGGACCGGTGCGCTGAGAGCTGATNCNCGNCTGACTGTNTGGGATTTCCCGGGCACNTACTCCCTTACTGCCGTATCGGGTGAGGAGCAGGTTGCAATTGANACGCTTCGAACNGCGTTAAAAAGTGAGGANCAGGCNGTCGTAGCGATGGTCTGTGATGCGACGCGACTNGAGAAAAGTGCCACCTACTGNTTACAGGTCGCGCGGGAGTGTGCNNAGGCTCANAAACCCTTCCTCGTNCTTCTNAATATGATGGATGTCATTGAAAGTGACGGGTTAGANATGGATGTGCAGGGACTGTCANANGCCCTNGGNGTNCCCGTNTTTCCNGTCAGTGCACGCACCGGTAANGGTTTATCGGAAGTGGAAGCTGNANTTGTGAGCTCAACGCCTGAGATTTCCACTTGGGGTGATACGCCNGATGCTTTGATTAGCGGTACCGCCACTCAAATTGCAGAGCGGTTTGCACCAAAAGGCGACCTACTGGTTCGGCGACAAGCCAAGTTGGATAACTGGNTATTNGGGACCTTNAGNGGAGGNGTGGCCTTNGTNATGATCATGACGCTCTTCTTCCAAGCNATTTTCACTTGGGCGGCGCCGTTGATGGATGGCGTTGAGTCGATTGTNATAGCTNTGGGCAGCTGGGTCTCTTCNGTGCTCCCTGACGGGGTGTTGGCAGACTTTNTNAACGACGCGATTTTTGGGGGGCTAGGCGCATTTTTGGTTTTTGCGCCGCTGGTTTTCATCTTGACGATGATTGTTGGTGCGCTTGAGGACTCTGGATATCTCGCGCGTGCTGCGCTGATTTGCCACCGCCCGTTGAGCTTTTTTGGCTTGTCAGGCAAAAGCTTTGTGCCATTGTTGTCGGGGGTTGCTTGCGCAATTCCTGCAATTTACGCCGCGAGAACCATGTCCTCTCGGCAAGAGCGCTTGCTGACTTATGTGGCAATTCCACTCATGCCGTGTTCCGCAAGACTGCCTGTTTACGCGCTGCTGATTGCTATTCTGATACCCGATGAGACCGTGTTAGGGGGAATCATTGGATGGCAGGGTCTTGCTATGTCAGGTATTTATTTCTTCGGCATTATGACGGCGCTGATTGTGGCCGCCGTCGTCAGTCGCATGGGCGATACTGCAACATCGAGTCAGGCCTTCATCCTCGAGCTACCGGCATATCGTATGCCCGCCTTGAAGCCCATTGTGAGTAAGTCGCTCGACCGCGTGGTTCATTTTATTCGAAAAGCCGGTAGCGTGATTTTTGCTGTCACGGTCGTTGTGTGGTTTTTGGGATATTTCCCGAATGGCGGAGAGGACCTATCGTCTTCATGGTTGGCAGCGCTTGGTCGCTTCATTGAGCCCGTCTTTTCACCACTTGGTCTCGATTGGCGCTACGGTGTTGCGATTATTGCGTCGTTCTTGGCGCGAGAAGTTTTTGTGGGCACCCTTGGTACGATCTTTGGAATTGAGAGCGCTGACGAAGACCCTGCGTCCCTCGCAGATCAAATTGCGGCCTCCGGCTTGACCGCCGCCTCGGGTGTTGCCCTCGTGGTCTTT
Organism: Halieaceae bacterium; assembly: GCA_002689915.1. Classification (GTDB taxonomy): domain Bacteria; phylum Pseudomonadota; class Gammaproteobacteria; order Pseudomonadales; family Halieaceae; genus Luminiphilus; species Luminiphilus aquimaris. The sequence goes on from NZIJ01000045.1 coordinate 15,271, forward strand.
TTCACGGTTGCGCTCCAGTGTGTGTCCACAGTTGCGCTGCTGGCGCGCGAAGCAAAGTCTGCGCGGTTTGCTGTGCAATTATTGCTGGGCTACCTGGTGCTTGCTTGGCTGGTTGCGTGGCTCGTGTATTCGGTGGCGAGTCTTTTACTACTCTAGTTTCGCGCTTGCTGATAAAGCCTTAGCTCAGTCAGAAGCAGCTTTGCAGCAAGCTTCAGTGTCAAGCTGTGATGGTGCTTGCGTAGCGCCTCAATACCAGACCCGATTTGCTGTTGAAGCCGCTCAGCTTCGTCAATAGCAATATCAGAGGGCAGGTCCACGGAGAAAGAAAAATCGGCGTCCTCCAATTCCCCGTACACTTTACTTAATAGCTGCGTTGCATGATCAATGAGTTCCTGGTCAGCGCCCTTGTCGCGAAGCAGCGTGCTGAGTTGCTCGGTCAAAAATTGATAGGCCTGCTTTTCGCGACTGGGGAACTCGAGAACGTTGGTCATTAAAGTGGTCGTTGAAGGTTCGATTTCCGAGGGTCGGCATTTGGCACATGTCGCAGTAGCGTCGCCGTATGGCCAATCTTCTGCACGAGCTCTGCACCGCAGCCCTCGACCAACGCTTTGATAACGTCGTCTCTCGTTTCGCGATCACCCACGTTTACCCTGATCTTCACAAGCTCATGGTCATTGAGTGCGCGCTCAAGCTCGGTCTGAATTCCCTCGGTCAAACCTTGGCCCCCAACCGTGACAATAGGATTGAGTTTGTGTGCGATCGCACGGTATTGCTTGAGTAGTCGATTGTCCAAAGTGAGGCTCTCGGTCAGTAAAATATAAGGGTCGTGAAATGGTATTCTATCCTTCATCGACTCAGGAGTCCTTATAAATGGCAAAGAAGCGCGGTTCGAGTAAAGCATGGCTCAAAGAGCATCGAGACGATGTTTACGTGCAGCGTGCTCAAGCTGAAGGCTACCGCTCCCGAGCCTGCTATAAGCTCCTAGAACTCAATGATAAAGATAAGTTTATTCGGCCGGGAATGACGGTTGTCGACCTTGGTAGTGCGCCCGGTGGTTGGTCTCAGGTTGCTGCGCAACTTGTAGGTCACAAGGGTAGAGTCATCGCAAGCGATATTTTGCCGATGGATGCGGTGGCAGGTGCGGACTTTATTCAGGGTGACTTTACAGAGCAATCTGTCTTTGACGAGATTCAGGCGGTTATTGGCGATTCCGTGCCGTCGGTGGTGTTGTCAGACATGGCGCCCAATATGAGTGGTATTGTTTCGGTTGATCAGCCAAAAGCAATGTATCTGGTTGAGCTTGCACTCGATTTGGCCGTACAAATGTTGCCCGAGGGCGGCGTTTTTGCCGCAAAGGTCTTCCATGGGGAAGGCTTTGACGATTGGCTTAAGTCTGTCCGGAGCCACTTTCAGGTGGTAAATAGTCGTAAACCAGCGGCCTCGAGACCGCGCTCTAAAGAGGTTTATGTCGTCGCTAAAGGTTTCCGGGCATAGAGCCATTACGACGAAACTCACGTAAAGCCTAGACAGACCCTTGAATTATCACTAAGGCGTCTCCACGTGGTAAAAATGCGTGTTGTGTGAAGAGCCCGCTATAATGTTGGGCCGAAAAGCGCCCACGTCGAGCCGGAGGATGGTGATTTGAATAATATGGCGAAGAATATGTTGTTGTGGCTGGCGATCGCAGCTGTGCTGCTGTCAGTCTTTAACAACTTTAATACTCAGGGCCAAAAAGAGCAGCTGGGTTACTCGGCCTTCATTCAAGAAGTGCAGAACAATCGTCTTTCAAAGGTTGTGGTGGACGGGCTTACGATTACGGCCGAGCGCACCGATGGCTCTTCCTTCGAAACAGTGAGGCCGATGGTTGAAGATCCTAAGTTGATGGATGATCTGCTGACACACAATGTTGTTGTAGAGGGTAAAAAGCCTGAGCAGCAGTCGGTTTGGACGCAATTACTCGTCGCAAGCTTCCCCATTCTTTTGATACTTGCCGTGTTTATGTTCTTCATGCGTCAAATGCAGGGCGGTGGCGGTGGTCGCGGTGGTCCGATGAGCTTTGGAAAAAGCAAAGCGAAACTTTTGGGCGAGGATCAGATCACAACCACGTTTGCGGACGTGGCAGGTGTTGACGAGGCGAAGGAGGATGTTCAGGAGTTGGTGGAATTTCTGCGAGACCCGAGTCGCTTCCAGAAGCTGGGTGGCCGCATTCCGCGAGGCGTACTGATGGTGGGCCAGCCGGGTACGGGTAAAACGCTGTTAGCAAAAGCCATAGCCGGTGAGGCCAAAGTTCCTTTCTTCTCCATATCGGGTTCTGACTTTGTCGAAATGTTCGTAGGTGTCGGTGCCTCGCGTGTTCGCGATATGTTTGACCAGGCAAAGAAGCAGTCGCCCTGTATCATCTTTATTGACGAAATCGATGCCGTCGGCCGTCATCGTGGCGCGGGCTTAGGCGGCGGTCATGACGAGCGAGAGCAGACCCTCAACCAGCTTCTCGTGGAAATGGACGGTTTTGGTGGAAACGATGGCGTTATTGTCATTGCGGCAACAAACCGCCCTGACGTGCTTGACCCTGCGTTACTGCGCCCCGGTCGTTTTGATCGCCAGGTCACTGTAGGTCTGCCCGATATTCGCGGTAGAGAGCAAATATTGAAAGTCCACATGCGTAAGGTTCCACTGGCCGAGAATGTCGAGGCCTCAAAGATTGCACGGGGCACTCCAGGGTTTTCCGGTGCAGACCTTGCGAACTTAGTCAACGAGGCGGCGTTGTTTGCAGCTCGTGCCGGCGTGCGCACAGTGGGTATGCAACAGTTTGAATTGGCAAAGGATAAGATAATGATGGGCGCTGAGCGCCGATCAATGGTCATGTCCGAGAAAGAGAAGCTCAACACGGCGTATCACGAAGCGGGTCACGCAATCGTTGGGCGATTGATGCCGGAACACGACCCAGTCTACAAGGTGTCGATTATTCCTCGCGGTCGCGCTTTGGGTGTGACCATGTTCCTACCGGAGGAAGATCGTTACAGCCACAGTCGACGCCATATTATCGGTCAGATCACGAGTCTGTTTGGTGGACGAGTTGCCGAGGAGATGACGCTTGGTAAAGAAGGCATCACAACGGGTGCATCGAATGATATTCAGCGTGCGACAGAGATTGCACGGAATATGGTGACCAAATGGGGGCTCTCCGACGCAATGGGGCCTTTGATGTACGACGAGGGTGGTGAAGAAGTCTTTTTGGGACGTTCAGCCGCACAACCGTCAAAAGCCATGTCGGATGAGACCGCACTGTCGATCGATAGAGAAGTACGCTCGATTATCGACGAATGCTACGAAAAAGCCCGCAGCATTCTCGAGGAACACCGCAGTAAGATGGATATGATGGCTGATGCCCTGATGCAGTACGAGACAATCGACTCCGAGCAGATCGATGCCATTATGGAAGGTAAAAAGCCAAACCCACCTTCTGACTGGACCAGCGGCCCAACGGAACCACCGTCTGACCCTGAGTCATCTTCGGGGGACGATGCGGTGGGTGACCCCGTCACGCACTAAGCGGTTGGCTACGTAGAGTGGTCACCTCACTTCAGTGTGGTCGAAAGCGTTTGGCTTTAACCACGCCACAGATCATGGGCGTCCTTAATGTGACGCCCGACTCTTTTTCAGACGGCGGGCAATTGTTTGCCGACTCGAAAGTCCACGCCGATCGCCTGCTTCAGAGAGCTGAGGGTATGGTGGTCGCCGGTGCGTCTATTTTGGACATCGGCGGTGAGTCCACCCGTCCCGGTGCAGCGCCTGTCTCCTCTCAGGAAGAACTCGATCGTGTTATGGGTGCTATAGATCTGATTGCGGCCCACGTGGACGTTGTTCTTTCGGTCGACACCAGTAATCCAGAGGTCATGAGCGCCGCGGCGAACGCCGGCGGAGGCCTGCTCAACGATGTGCGCGCGTTTCGCCGCGGCGGTGCATTGCAAACGGCAGCGGCGACGGGTTTGCCTGTGTCACTGATGCACATGTCTGAGGAGCCGGATCGAATGCAATCTCACACCGATTATGTAGACGTTGTGGACGACGTATCGCGGTTTTTAGAAGGGCGTATCGCTGCGTGCATCGAGGCGGGCATAAACCGCGAGCAGATTGTGATTGATCCCGGCTTTGGTTTTGGTAAGACCGTTTCGCAAAACTATGAAATGTTACGCCGTCTTGCCGAATTTGCCGCATTTGAGCTGCCGATCTTGGTTGGTTTGTCGCGAAAGTCTATGATCGGGGCCGTGACAGGAAGGCCGGCTAATGAACGTGTAGTCCCCAGCGCTGTACTGGCTGCTATGGCCGCGCAAAATGGGGCCTCTATCGTCCGAGTACACGATGTCGCTGAGACCGCTGACGCGCTTGGAGTGTGGGCGGCGATGAATGGTGCTTCGCTAAGCGCTAACTAGGGGAGAGGTTGTGACGCGTAAATATTTTGGAACGGATGGGATAAGGGGGCGTGTTGGTGATGCGCCCGTAACACCCGATTTCATGCTTAAGCTTGGTTGGGCGACAGGAAAAGTATTCGCCGCCACAGATGGTTCCAGACCAACCGTCGTTATTGGAAAGGACACCCGCGTTTCGGGCTATATGCTCGAATCTGCCTTGCAGGCTGGCTTAGTTGCAGCAGGTGCGAATGTGAAGTTGGTGGGTCCACTCCCGACACCGGGTATCGCGTTGTTAACCCGCAGCCAGAAGGCCGATGCAGGCATTGTTATCAGCGCATCGCACAACCCTTACTACGACAATGGGATTAAATTCTTTAATGGCCAGGGTAGTAAGTTATCGGATGAACTAGAGCTTCAGATCGAGGCTATGATTGATTCGCCCATGGAAACGGTCGACTCGGACCAGCTCGGTAAGGCGAGTCGTATCGCTGATGCGGCAGGGCGTTACATTGAATACTGCAAGTCTACATTCCCCGACGAGATCAGCCTGAAAGGGCTAAAAATAGTGATCGATTGCGCGCATGGTGCGACGTATAACATCGCCCCGGGTGTTTTCTCAGAGCTTGGCGCCGACGTGACCTCGATGGGTGCCGAACCCGATGGGTATAACATCAACCAGGGTGTTGGTTCGACTGAACCTGAGGCGCTTCAGCAACGGGTAATGGAGGAAGGCGCAGATCTGGGCGTCGCTTTTGATGGTGACGGTGACCGTCTTCAGATGGTGAATCGCGAGGGACAGCTCCTTACAGGTGACGATGTACTCTATATTCTTGCCATGCATCGATTAGCCACGGGTGGTAGCGACTCGGGTGTAGTGGGCACGCTGATGACGAATATGGGCCTTGAACTGGCGTTGGAGCAAAGCGGATTGCGTCTGGCGAGAGCCAAAGTCGGTGATCGCTACGTGAAAGAATTAATGGTGGCCGAGGGCTGGAGTCTGGGCGGTGAGTCCTCGGGGCACATTATTTGCGGCAATCTCAGCACGACGGGAGATGGCGTAATCGCCGCACTTCAGGTTTTGGCGGCTGTCGTCGCGTCGGGGCGTTCTTTGAGCCAGCTCACTTCCGGTTTCACACCCTTGCCTCAGGTGCTGGTTAACGTGCGCATTAAGAAAGGCTTTGATATCGCAGCGCACCAGGCCATTAACGATGCCTGTGAGCGGGTGGAGCAAGCGCTTATTGGACGTGGTCGACTATTGCTGCGTCCATCAGGAACGGAGCCTGTGATACGAGTCATGGTGGAGGGAGATGAAACCGTGGCTATCGACTCATTGGCAAATGAGGTCGCAGAGGCAATTCGCCAGGCGGCGTAACAAGAGTCTTGCTCCGCGCGCGCCTCTTGGGTAGACTCGCGCACCCTTAGTAGTGGTGTTCGCATAGTGTGTGCACCCTGTTCGGAGAAACACGTGAATCAGGTTATTTTGGTCGTTCACCTCTTGGTGGCGCTGGCAATTATCGGTCTTATTTTGCTGCAACGCGGCAAAGGTGCTGATGCAGGCGCGTCGTTTGGTGGTGGTGCGTCACAAACCGTATTTGGCTCCTCGGGCGGCAGCAATGTTTTGACGTCTACGACGGGTTGGCTCTCGGCCATTTTCTTTGCGACGAGCATCGGTTTGGCAATGATTGCGGATCAGCAATACGCTGAAACGGACGATTTAGGTTTTGAAGTTCCTCTAGGGGCCGTTGAGGCGGCACCTCTGGCACCTGCTGGCGATCTACCGCTAGCGGATGAGCCAAACGAAAATTCAGGCTCAGGCGATCTACCGATCGACTGAGCGCTACACGACTTGCGGAAGTGGTGGAATTGGTAGACACGCTATCTTGAGGGGGTAGTGGCCTATGGCTGTGGGGGTTCAAGTCCCCCCTTCCGCACCATCTATAAAGGG
>NZIJ01000023.1:0-29042 GCA_002689915.1 Halieaceae bacterium
CTTTGATTGAGAGGCGACGGTACAGTTGATACAAAAACATGTCTTCACACGGCTCCGAGGATTTTTTTTACTTTCGCTGATTGAGCACCAACATACCATCGTGGCCGACTGAGACCCACTCTTTGCAGATTTTTAGCACCACCTAACCTCTTAGATTGCCGTGACGAGCTACCTGTCCAGACGTTACTGCTAAAACCTAGCTAACAGAGCGTCGAGACTTCCCGTTACCCTTCATCCGGTGTGAATATCGCCTCGATAGTCATATCGAACACCCCCGCCAATTTAAATGCCAAGGGAAGACTGGGATCGTACTTATTTTTCTCAATAGCGTTGATCGTCTGGCGTGTGACACCTAGACGATCTGCAAGCTCTGACTGAGTCCAGTTTCGCTCCGCCCTCAGAACTTTAAGCCTATTCTTCATTCAGCCGTGCGCTTTAGCCACAACACGACGACAGCACCAAAATAAGTGATGCCCATAACGAACAAAATATTTGATGGACGCGCATTGGCAAGCAGGTTTGCGGTTTCAAAGCTCACATAAGCAACAGTAAAAATCATTGTTACGCCAAGTGATAACGCCATGGCTTCCAGGTGTGTTTTACGCTGTAACTCGTCCATGCTCAAAAGGTGCTTATAAAAAGCAAACAGCATCAAGATTCCAGCCACAACATTTACCAATATCGCTACCTGACTCTCTGAAACACTGTATGCCCACAATGAGCTGGGCCCAAACGCGGCAACTGCAGTTGTAGCGACCCACGCCGCCGTGCAGACAAAAAGCAGTCGCGTTGTTCGTCGCAAGTCCTGCTGTAAGGAGCTGCTCTCGCTAATGTTAGTCATTTTAGTATGGCTCTTTTTACAAAAAGTAAAGCTTACTTTACATTATTATCAATGCCCAATGCAAGCACCGAGGTATTCATGGCCACGCCCGCCCGCACCTAAGATCGGCAAACGCGCTTAAACAGGATAAGACTGAGGGGGCATAAGTCCACAAGGCAGAGCCGCGTTTACGGAAGCCGGGGCGATCCAAACAGCTTACAACTAACGCCGTGAGCTAGGGTTTCTGTTTGTAAAGCGTTCTGAGCAAGATGACTTGAAAGGGGTAATTCAATGCAACCGATAAGGGAATGGCGGTGACCACCCAGGCAGCAAAACCCGCTGCGAGTGATTGCCCATAGGTCTGAAGCGAGGCGTAGAAATCCTCGTTGAACATTGAGGCAATCTCGGTCGGACTTATCGCAACGCTCTCCATACCCAACAACCACTCACCCGCCCTAATATAGGGTATGAATAAGAGAATCTGAGCGGGGTAAGCAGCCCAATTTGCCACCTGTATTGCCACCTGATTCAGCCTAAGCATCGCAGCAATCAATACGGCGAGTAGCGAGGAAATCCCCAGAAGAGGCGTTATGCCAAGTACAAACCCGATAGACAGCGCTTGAGCCATTTTCGCGGGCGTAAGTCCTGCATTGAGTAATTGCTTGAGCGGCTTGATGACGCGCTCTTTAAACACGTTTGCCATAAACGATGACGTCCTTGGCCAATCTAATCACAGAAAGCCTTCCGCAATATGAAAACTGATGCGCCTTCAAAGATTCAATTATGAAGGAGATATTATTTAAAGCTACTGACCTATTAGCCGCACATCGCTAGGGCAACAGCGCTAACGCTCCGAGACAACCGCAGCGAATCAATCGCTGTCCCTGCGTTAGCCCTATAAACTCACGGGTCGTGTTATCTCGCGACGAATGAAGGATGAAAGCCCACGCCCAACGAACACTCTATTGCAGTGTATCTGCGCTCATGATCGACGAAAGCTCTATGGCCCGATCTAGGATGGTCGTAACTTGCAGCTCGACATCAGGGGTGAAGTNAAAGCCAAGAAACGCGCACCTGCCGAGCTCGATACANCCCATCATCACCGCGCCCTCGTCAGTGCCATCGCCCATCATTTCAGCAACACCNTTGAAAAATAGATACTGGTCNAGCTCNCCTGCGGCCATCAAGCTCGCACACAGCGCATCAAGGGGCGCTTTAATTTGCGCTACGACTAATTCAGAAAAATCCACGCNCTATCCTAATCAGGCTGANATGCTATTTGGTACGTCACCGGAAAAACCAACCTCTGAACAAGCCACANCTTGTCTANNAAGANANNACACGATTGAGTCNTAGTGCAATCTGTCTCTCAATGTGACAATGTTTGCACGTCCGTACCACCACTTCNCGAGCATGACGCAACACGCATCTACATTCTCAATAAGTCTAAGTTATGACGAAGCAAAGGTCTTCTACACAGGAAGTAAGACNCGCATTCAGGTGACGGCCTTTGACGGNAAGACCATCAATCTNCCCTGGTCCGTTTTACAGCCCTACTTCTCTNNGTCGGGCGTACAAGGTCGCTTCGCTATTACNTANGACAGCGCGGGAAAGCTGGTTTCAATCGAGCGNGAAGACTANTNTANGCGNGCGATCGCGCGTTCAGCACCATCGAGTGCTTTGAGAATACCCTCACGCAAGCCTTCCATATCAACNCCNTCNGTGCTCTTTTGCCCGGCGCGATAGCGTGCGTATACNCCGTGTAGAATCGCCGCNGTCTTCCAATGGTTAAAGCCCACGTAATAGTCTAATAACTCAANCGGAAAACCGGTCCGCTCAGCATACCGCTGTGCCAANTCGGCTCTNAGAGGAAGGCCAGGCACCGCAGTGGGNGCCGTGGGCTCCAAGTANGGATCNTTTTCCTCCTCAGGCCANGCCCGCAGCGTGTAACCCAAGTCTGCGAGCGGGTCNCCCAGTGTCGCGAGCTCCCAATCCAGCACANCGGATACNTTTGAATCGCTCGANAACAAGCAGTTATGCAAGTAATAATCACCGTGGACGACACTGGCGGTGACTTGCGCGGGCTGATTTTCAAGAAAGTAATCTTTAAATTCATGCGCCCTCGGNTCGTCTAGCTCCGCGTAATCTACGGACGCAACCCAAGATCGATACCANGCTTTTATCTGACGCCCGATGTAATCCTCTTTTTTACCCAGCGATGTCAGNCCAATGGCGTCAGGGTCGAGTACGTGCATATCAGCCAGTGTGTCGATAAACGAATAAGCCAGNGTTGTGCGCTGGTGTTCTGGCACCCACTCCAACGTATCTTCCACNTTAAATAAGGGCCGGCCGCCGGCAAACCCCATGATGTAAAACANAGCGCCAGTTACAGACAGGTCATCNCAGAAGCCAATTGGCTCNGGAACGGGAAATCCATGAGGTGCAAAGGCAGCAATGAGCGACCATTCTCGGTTCATGTCGTGCGCTTTCGGGAGCAGCTCGCCCATGGGTGGGCGCCGGATGACCGCTTTCTTGCCGGAGGNATCCTCTAGTCGATAGGTCAGATTAGAATGTCCGCCCTCAAGNCGCGTCCAAATGAAAGGGGGCTNGAAGTAATCNGTGTTCTCAGAAATCCAGGCCTCAACAGCGGGAATGTCGTANCCTTCCGCAACGCGAGTNTCGGCATTTGTATTCTTATTCATCTTACTGCTCATCGATTTTTAATTGCCTGAGCAGATCGTACTTACGCCAGAGCTGGCTGCCAATCGGAATTAGCCAATACACGGAATAAGCCAANACANGGNATAAGANAGATTGGCGGNNCTCTATCTCGCCCNATTANGCTACTTCGAGCTGCGGGTCACCCGTTTNCGTGTCCAGCGGGTAAGCCCCCAGACNGAGAAGAAAACAATGGGGGCTGTAATACCNAGGACGATTTTTGGGTTCACATCGATTAACTGTGCGGCAATACCCGCTTCCAACATAATCTCCAGCAGACCCATGGCGTAATAACTNATAACGAAGGTNGAAAAGCCCTCTACCGCCTGCTGCAAGCGAATCTGCGTCGCTGAGTGATCACCCATCGTTTTCATCATCGCATGACTCTGCCGCGTGCGGATGAGNTCNACCACCGAGCTCTGCAACGTGATAGCGCGTGTCACCCGTTGGGCGAGCTCCTCGATNCGTCTTTCTGCAGCCTCACAGGTACGCATTGCGGGTTGGAGCGTTCGCAGCAAGTAGGCGGAATAGCGCANCTGCGGGAGTCCGGTATCCTCCCGCAAGTCAGCTAACCGCTGCTCGACTATTCTCGAATACGCACGCGANGCAGCGAACCGATAGCTCGACTCGGCAGCAAGATGCTCCATACGGGCCGACATATTCGAAAGCTTCATAAATAACGATTCATGGTCAGTATTGTCAGACGACTGCATGAGTTCATCCATGAGCGGCTCGAGTTCTTTTTCAAGCTGATTGAGTTCAGCCATTGTCATGCGAGCAACAGGTAGCCCCTCGACCGCCATCAGTCGATAGCTCTCTGTCTCCAACACGCGCTGTAGCAATCGACCGACCGCTGTGTCCGGCAGCGAGTGATCAATCAATACGATGCGGCAGTAGCCCTCCGCGTCGAGATGGAAGCTGGTCCAAAGCGATGCTTTACCATCGACAACCGGGCCGCCATAAATCTCATTGGAACCCAGGCTCGACCGGATGAAGTCCATATCGAGCTTATCCACCGACTGCTTCAGCACCTCCACATTGACGCCACAAACAAGCTCACCGCTAAAGACGGTCTCCACTTCGTTTGGTGCAAATTGATTTGCNGACTCACCAAAGAGTGGCGCTCCATTACCCGGTACCAGNCAAGTAATCGAGTCCGCCTCCGTGTGCCCCTCCCACTTAATGAGCGCTGATCCCAATTGAGCCAAATGGTAGCGACTACCCTCNCTCGGACCTGGCTGGCTGTGCCGCGCACAAAGCTGTGTGAAGGCGTCTCGACTTTCCGTCGCTTGTCCGGATCGCTTNATGACCTGATGAGTACACCGAAAGGGGGCCGGCATCGTTGCGACCGGCCGCGCATGCCACTCATTATTGAGTTGCAGACGTGACACAAGGGATTCAGATGACGACATGTGGGACCACCGGTGCGNNACGAGCGTAATTAACAGTCAGCGATTTTCTGCACAAAGAAAGCCGCGACCGCCTCCGCTAGACAGTACGCACTCTTCTTACTTCCGGATGGTTGATCAGCGGCGATCTCACAGCCGGCAATATCGCACACCCGAGGTTTAACTGATCGGGCAAGCGAGTAGAATCACCCCGTCTCACTATGACTTTGAACTCGGAGTACACATGCTTTACCACATCCTGTGCACGGATAAGCCCGGACATTTGCAAACTCGTCTCGATAACCGCGAAGCACACCTTGCCTATATAAATACTCTGGGTGAGACGCTATTCGCAGCAGGTCCGCTGCTTAATGATCGTGATGAAATGGTGGGCAGCGTTCTCATTATCGACTTTGACTCTGATGACATTGCGCAGGCGTTTTGTGCTGACGACCCCTACGCTCTCGCCGGCCTATTTGAAACGGTGAAAATAACGCGCTGGCGCAAAACACTGCCGTGACACTTTATGCGTCAGCGTAACTGCGTTTTTTTTCCGCTGAAATGNNCCTNGCTNANCTAGCCATCAACGNGATCAGATGCNTGAACTTTGATAGGCCACAGCCGTCTTCGATTTCTGATTNAGGGCNAATAACGCTGNCCCNNCTGNCGACTTATTGATGCCGATATGAGGTCATCAATGCGCTAAAAGTGGCGCTTAATTAAACAAGTCNAAGGTATGCGAAAATTTGAGGATCCACTCGCGACGCTTTTCTGTGAACATCCCTACNTCCTCATCACGCATTTCGTTATAGACAAGATAAAACCCGGCATCTGCCGATGTTAACCAGGCAAACCGCAGGTTGGCGCCAACCACGTCAGTTGCGTCGTTGTACTGAAAGAGTGCTTGAAGGGATATTTGCGGACTGAATGAATATGTCATACGCAACGACCCGACATTGACACGAAGCTTCTCGGGGTTGCCCGGTCGCTTTAACTCATTGAGTGTCCAACCCAGCCGCGCATTAAACACCTCACCCACACGATAATTAATCGCAGGCGTCACCTGCACTCGATCCCCGCCAAAGTATCCGCCAATCTTCGCGGTCACGCGCATAGAAAGGGGCTGACTATCATCTGTGATGAGCACCAACTGCAGCTCCTCATCGTCGTAATCCCCCGCTGCGACCTCGTAGCCCGGAGCAAATTCAAAAGACTCACGGACGCCCTCGTGCAGGAAGTTAACACCTGTGTGAATCTCGAAGCCGGACTTCCACTCCCAGTGGTTATCGACGTGCCAAAAGCCTGTTTCGTAAAGGCCATCACCACCCCACCAGCCGCGGTAGGCAATGTGTGGCCTCATCTCAAGGAGGTTATCCCAACTGGCGTCACGCCAACGATTGAGTCCAAATATGCCAACACGCGTGTAATCTTTGCGGCGAAGGAAACCGACTTCAGGATTAAAGTTCTCGCCAACATGCGTCACGCTACCGGCAAAAGACCAAGCCTCGGTATCGCTGGCAGCCGCCAGTCGAACCGCCATGTCGTCGCCACTGAGCCCAGGCGTGTCCGTCTTCGCCACGAAACCAGAAAGGAGTGCATCGTCACCAAGGCCTAACTGCCCATCGACGGCATAGGTTCGGTTGTAATGATTGGGACCGCCGTCGAGCGAGCCATTTTCTTCTTTATTGACGACGAGGAAGCCAAGGCTTGAGCGGTTATCAAATTCTTGACTCACACGCGCAACGCTAAAGTCGGTTTGCGGAGCGACACCAGCCACCTCATCGGCTTGCATATGTAACAGGCCCACGTTGGTAGCATCGCCCACCTTGCCTGAGAGTCGCAGGCCACCCTTGATGGGAATCGCGCTGCCGTCACCCGCTATACCAATGCGTCGACTGAAGAAAAGCTCCATCTCACCAGGATCTCCCACCGTGAATTGCGCAGAGTTCTCTAAGAAAAAAGGGCGCTGTTCAGGTAAGAATAGGCTGAAGCGATCAAGGTTTATTTGGAATTCATCCACTTCCACTTGCGCAAAGTCGGTGTTGTACGTCGCGTCCAGCGTCAAGCTCGGCGTGACACTGTACTTAATGTCAAAGCCGCCATCTTGATCACTCAACGAGGCGATTCTATTTCCGGTTCGCTCGCGCCCTAAGAGATAGGGTGTAATCTTGAAATTTCGCATAGCGGGCGCTTCTATGCCCGCCACCTGTCCCGCATCCGCGAGCCGTGACAAGCTGTATTGGCGTGAAATAGGTGCCCAGTACGCGATCTCATTATTGCGACGAATTGTTCGCTGAAAGTTAAAGCCCCAGGTTTGCACGTCCTGATTACCAAAGCGTAGCGAACGAAAGGGGATTTCAAACTCAGCAGACCAACCATAATCACCAATATGGGTAGCAACACGCCAGTTCGTGTCCCAATTGAGGTTGAAACCACCACTCCCCATCATAGAGCCACTCGCTTGGCGACTTACCTGCGCGTCGTACTCAATTCCTGCAGGGTTAGTGCCAAAGACCAGTCCATTCTGCTGATCCATGAAGCTGTCGATAATGAAGCTGACATTATCACCGTTCTCAAGCGACGCATCGCGGCGGCTATCGGCCACGATGATGCCCGAGGGGTCACTGTCATAGGCCACAATACCGACGTATAGGGTCGTTTCCGTGTAGCCAATATAAACCTCAGTCTCTTGGGTTGAGCGCGTCCCCTCTACCGGGCGCTGCTGCCAGAACCCACTGAGTGAGGGACGGTCCCACGCGGCATCGCTGAGCACCCTTCCGTCGAGGGTAGGGACTGTCTCCAAACGAACAGCCTGAGCACTGGGCGCAGCGAGCACGCCAGGGGTTTGCCCAAAGCCATACATGCCTATCAACAAAACGAGGAGGTATCGAAAAACCACTTACAATTAATCCATGGGTCAGACAGGGAGACGCGCCAATGTCTTGCACATTCCAAACAGTTATAAGGATAGCACCCAAATGGTGCGCCTGTGCGAGATTTCAGTCTTAGCGATAGACCAATGGGAGTAAATTGTCACATTCGCACGGGCATAAAAGGTAAGCCCAGAGTCAAAGGTAAGCTGGGAGTCAGAGGTAAGCTCGGAATCGTCCAGAGCGCTAGCGCTATGACTCGTTAACCGACCTGGTCGAGTCGACTAGCCTTAGTGCCACTCTACAAGCAACGCTTTCTGCTCTGCGGACGCAACCGCAAGCCGTGTAGCGTAATGCCCAAATCGCTCTGAGATTTGATCACGCTTAATTTTCAAAGTCGGCGTTAGCACGCCGTTCTCGATGCTCCAAGGCTCGTAGCTCAAAATAGCACCGCCCATGCGCGCGTGTTTGTCGAGTGTTGCATTGATGGTTTCTAAGGTCTGCAGGACCGATGCTTCAATTTCTGTCTTAGGTGCATTGCGCATTGTCTGGGACACGACCGCCACCATGACCGTTTTCGTCATACCCAATCCCAACAAACATTGCTGCTCAACATGCTTGTTACCGGCAAATTGCGCTTCGATCGGCGTCGGCGCGACAAACTTCCCTTGAATGGTTTTGAAGTACTCTTTGATTCGCCCCGTGAGATACAGGAATCCGTCTTCATCCTGCCTAAATCGATCACCCGTGTGTAGCCAACCATCCTGAATGAGCTCAGCTGTCTTTTCGGGCTGCTTGTAATAGCCCGGCGTGCAACCATCGGCTCTGATGGCGAGCTCACCCTCGTCGGTAATCTTGATATCAACGCCCGGAAGCGCCTTACCCAGCGATCCGAGGCGGCGCTCCCCCTCGCGACTAATGATCAAACTCATTGCCTCGGTTTGACCAAAGCCCTCCATTAAGGAAATGCCCACACTGTCCCACCAAGTCATAAGCGGCGACGGTAAGGGCGCTGAACCCGTCAGATGAAACTCACACCGGTGGAGCCCCAGGGCAGCTTTTACCGTAACGGCCATTTTTTGAGGGTCCGCGGCCTGCGCCGAATCAAAGGCTTCGCGCCCGCCAAACTTTGCAATAACGGCTTGCTGCAGCTGCTCCCAAACGCGAGGCGCCCCAAAAAAGAAGGTAGGACGAGTGCGCTGCATATCGCGACCTAAGTGCACTAAAGCCTCGTTAAAACTTACCGGGGCACCTCGGCAAAGTGCCGTAAACTCGATGACTTGGCGCTCGGCAAGATGCGATAGGGGCAAATAAGAGAAATAGCTGGGCTCAGCCTCAATACCCAAAAACTCACTGCCTCGCCTGATGGGTATGACATTGCTATCGTGGGTTTGTATGACACCCTTGGGACGACCCGTTGTTCCAGAGGTGAAAATAAGGGCGATCATGTCGTCGTGCTTGGGCTGGAATGCCGGCCTCTCGCCGTTACCCTCCGCCACTAACTGATCCCAGCTTAGGGACGCCTCAGGTATATCCACGCCCGGCAAACTAATAATATCGATATCGTCAGATAAAACAGCTCGAACAGTTGACCAGTTTTCCGCCTCGCCGACAAAAATGGCTTTCGCCTCGCTGAACTCAGCTATGTATTGGGCAACGTCAGCATTGAGCGTCGTAAACAGACCCACACTCACATTCCCCGAGGCCATGATCGATAGGTCGGCGAAAAACCAGTGTGCGCGATTACGAGACAAGAGAAGTATCTTTGTATCTTTGTCGTACCGGCGCTCTAGGGCTGACGCTACAGCATGAATCTGCCGACGACTTTCAGACCAAGAGTAGTCGTCGCTGCCCTCACCCTTTAAATCGCGCAGCCATATCTCATGAGGCTTCTCCTCAGCCCATTGATCGAGGTAGGCCATGAGCGTGTCATGTTCAAGCATGCTGTCTCTCCCAGTATTTTTATTGTACAGCGCACGCATTTAAACCGAGGGGCTGCCGTTTCGTATCAACGAGCATGCCACATCACGTTATCGAGGCAATATTAGTCAGGAAATTTTTAATTGCGTGTGGTTTTTGCCAGCCGGTCAGAGGGCGGAGCAGGGAACGATACGATTGTAATCCGTGAGCGTCGCCTTTCCGCCCAGCACTCCAAAGTTCTTTCCGGACTCATCAAAAGGCAGGAGCAAAAGCGTACTATTATCCGAAACGAACTCCTCCGTTGGGGGCGTAAAACTCTCCGAGTAGCGCACGGTGCTGCTAATCCGAACCTCATCAATGAGACCGTTAAAAACCTCATAATAACCATCGCAACAGTTGTTACCGCCAATCGCAATATTCTGATAACCCAACTGCGCCGGACGACCGCGCATCGCTTCTTCGCCCGCCATCACACCGTCAATATATAACCGCATAACTTGACCATCGAATGTGCTGGCAACATGAACCCATTGATCTTTAGGAACCGGCGTATTTGAGTATAACGCGCGCACATTATTCAGCGTGCCATCCACGGAGAACCAGGCTCTAAGCAAACCTTCGCGATTAATCGAAAGGCGATATTCGCGTCCCCGAGCGTTGCCAGAGTACTTGTCCACCAAGATCCCAGAGCGAACATAGCCTTTAGTGAATACGCGCGCCTCGATAGTAAAACTCTCATCGAGATACAGCTCTTGCGTACCGTCAATCGTCATTGCCTGTGAGCCTCGAAAGGGATCAAAATCCGCCACGGCGTCACAAAATGGCGAGCCATCTGTCAAAACTGAGGGGCTATCACAAGCCGCCGGGGCGCCTCGACAAGCATCAACGATCTCAGGTGACAAACTATTGGCCGCAGATGAAACTGAGGCGGCATCCTCCACCGTCACCGTTGGACTTGCGACTACGATCGCAGACACACCGTCGTCGCCAATGGTTATAGCAAGGTCCAACTCAGCCTCGCCTGGCTCTTGGAGGGTGAGCCGATACTGCCCGGGTACCGGCTGAAACGGGAGCTGCAACTCGATAGCCCGAACACTGGTGTTGGTTACCCTAGGCAGCAAGGGATAAGACGCACCCTCTGCGCCAAAGGTCACCCGCGTGTTCGCCGAATCAAAGAAGCGCCCGTAAACCGTTATTTTTGAACCGTCGATACGCACTTGGTCAATCTGCTCTGCATGATCCGCCCACACAAACTCACTGAATAGAACCAGTAACAGAGATACCCAGAATGTTGACGATTGTTTCAAAGTTGTACACCGGTGCAACAAGGACTTAAAAATGAGGCTGTAGCAGACACCCTACTGCCCCCGCTAGGCAAGATTTCGTGACAAATACCTCAAACATACCGATGAGAAAACGACAAATGTTGCAGAGCAACAACGGCCTAAGTCGCATGACACAGGACACGAGTCACGGGAGCGTTTTCACAAAAATACCGGTTCCGACCAAAATACAGTCGACGACCCACAGCGTTATTATAGCGCATTGCTGCATCGATATAATAATGCATCAGCGCATCGACAAAAGTTGCTTTACGCCACCGATCTCTCGATCAATGGGCTAGGTTATTACGGCGTTGTTTCTCAGGTGTTGAACTCGCTCATCGCTCAGACCAAAACTCTGTAGAACACTATCCGTGTGTTGTCCGTGGGTGGGCGCACCCCTTCCCGGCTCAAGCCTCTCACCCCCAAAGAGGGGCGGTGACAGTACGCGCCGCGACAAACCAGCAACCGGATGATCATAAATTTCAACCGTGCCGTTCGCTGCAAGCTGTTCTTGTGAGAGAACTTCCTCTCGCGTCATCACTTTTGCACAAGGAACATCGGCTAGCCGCAGACGGTCGACCATATCGTCGCACGTCAATCCAGCGCAGCGTGGGGCAACCAGTGCCTTTAATTCTCTGATATTGCGAATCTGATTTTCAAACGAGTCAAAACGCGGGTCTTCGAGCAACTCTGACATATCGATTGCCGTTAAGAACCGCCTTTGAATCTCATAGCTACCTAACGAAATAATCACACTGCCATCACTGCATAGCCACGGGTCGTAAAGGATATCGATCAGCATGGGGCCACGCTCGTGGTCGTCGCTGAGCAACGTATCGTTTTGAAAGCCGTCTAGGAAAATAAAAAACAAGCCAGAGTCGATCATCGACAGGTCCAAGTGTTGACCTTCTCCCACTCGCTCACGCATAAACAGCGCACTGGTCACAGCCTGACATGCGGTATAGCCGGTGATTTTGTCGCACAACAATGTCCGCATAAACGCAGGCTGATCGCCTCGCCCCTGAGCCGCAGCAACACCCGCATGTGCCTGGATCATTGGGTCGTAAGCCGGCGCGCCACTGAGGGGACCCTTCGTGCCAAACCCTGAAATCGCTGCATAGATAAGCTTTGGATTAATCGATCGCAAGCACTCTGAGCCAAGCCCGAGCTTATCCATAACACCGGGCCTAAAGTTGTGGATAACGACGTCAACAGAGGGAATCATTGCTTTAATGGTTTCAACGCCCTCAGCCGATTTTAAGTCGATACGGAGGGATTCCTTACCGCGATTGCAGTTAGCAAAGAGTGCGGAGATATCAGCCTTGCGCGCACCGATGTAGCGCATGGGATCACCCATTTCCATTGGCTCGACTTTGATTACGCGCGCCCCTTGCTCGGCCATCATCATGGAAGCGAGCGACGCCGTAATCATCGTGGAAAACTCAAGAATGGTGACGGACTCAAGCGGTTTCATACCAGTACCTATACGTTATTTTTCTTTATTACTGACACGCTAGTTGCGCGCTAGCTCACAATCAAGTGAAACCTGCGAGTTCGCCGCTTGGCTCGAGAACGAATCCCATAAGGAGTATCAAACGGCAGTCATCCGAGTGAGATCAAATGTGATCAGCGACTTTACTCCAGAGATAAAACGAGTAACGTTGGACAGACCCAAGGACGGGTAACAACAACAAGGACGTCATTATGAGAGTAAACGCTCTAACCACCGGCGCATCTGCGTCAAAAGAACACCCAACCACCGGCGCTCACTTCCCACAACTTGCATGGGGCAACGGCCAAGAGGTTTTTGCGCTTAGGCTAAGGCAGAGCCCGCCACAACCGCCCGAGCGACTCTTCACGTTTATTGAGGCACCGAATCCTCACAACCTTTCTCACACCACCCTTAAAGTGATCGACGCCTTACTTATTGGCGACTTGAGCCGTATCCGGTCCGACACCTTGTCAGACAGCCTGCGAATCAGCCCAACTACCCTCAGGCGCCGTTTACGTCGAGATTCATTGACCTACCAGCAAATCCTAGACGCCGTTCGGCGCTATCGCTGTGAGGAAACCTTGGCTAGCGATTGGGTTCCAGGCAAATGCCTTGCTTGGGAGCTCGGTTACGCAGAGGTCAACAGTTTTTACAGGGCTTTCCGACGCTGGACTGGCTACAACTACAGCGCGCTTAAGCTTCTACTGACCTAATAACGGCCCGCAAGACGGGTGTGCGCAGAGCAAAAAATACTGAAGCGTGATCTGTGTAGTACGGTGCCTGCAATTATCGCGTTTTACGCGCCGGCAATGACGGTTATAGATCGCGTGGCTAGATGAAATAAAGCGTACTAAGTATTCGTGCTTCACGAGACACAGCTGGTCCCTTTGCCATTATGTCTTAGTCGGCAACTTCCACCGTATCGTCCGTTGTAGGTTCAAAACTGCCCAGTTGCTTACCAACCCAGTAGCCTACCCACTCGTGAATGGCAGCAGTCGACGTATCGAGATGTTTGATTTGCGGCATCCAGCCGGGCACGGCGCCGGGGTACCGCGCGACACGATGATCTGTTGGCGCCGCAGTGACCCTGAAGCCATAGGCGGCGAAAAGTGCTGAGGCACGCCGCATGTGCACAGAGGACGTCACAAGCAGCACGTGTTGAGCATTTGCCTTTGCCATAGCCGACACTTCTCGGGCATTTCCCTCGGTGTTTAAGCTCTTTTCTTCCAAGCTAATGGCGGCCGCAGGCACTCCCAAGCGCTCCAACAAATCGCTCATACGGCGCGCTTCTGAGACAGGACCGTTAGTGGCGCCTCCACTGACCACAATTTTTGGTGCCTTGTTTGCATGCCAAAGTTCAGCGGCTGAGACGACACGATCAGCGGCATGATTCAAATCACCCCAGCGCCCGAAATAACCCTCGGCCTCAATCCCTCCGCCCAAGACAACAATAATATCGCCCTCTGGCAACTCCTCGGGCGAAAACGCGGGATAGCGGGCTTCGAGCGGCTTGGCAAGTGCCTCCACCCCAAACTCGGTCGAGGGGTAATAGAGCACCGCGAGCGCAAAAAACGTGTAAAGCCCCGCTGCAGCGCGGTTACCACGCAGCTGACACAGGAGCGAGAGACCAACCAGGAATACGCCCAAAGAGAGTGGGTAGACAAAAAGCGAAAGAACTTTCGTCAGGGTGAACATCAGGCGTAAGGATTCCTCAGTACGATCGTCTCTGCACGATCGGGCCCTGTGGAAATAATGTCAATGGGCGCGCCGACCAAGGCTTCGAGCCGCTTTATGTAGCTCACTGCCGCCGGGGGAAGGTCTTCTACCCGCTGCGCGCCAACAGTGGACTCTGTCCAACCGGGTACTTGCTCGTAGACGGGATGCAGGTCGTCATAGTTTTCAGCTCCCCCCATCATCTCGTTGCCCTGTGCATCGGTATAGCCAACGCAAATCGAGATCTGCTCGAGGCCATCAAGAACGTCGAGTTTGGTCAAGCACAGCCCCGAAATAGAGTTAATTTGAACGGCAGCTTTCAACGCAACCGCATCGAACCAACCGCATCGACGAGGGCGCCCAGTCGTGGCGCCGAACTCGTTACCGCGCTCAGCAAGCCGCCGACCGACATCGTCAAAAAGCTCTGTTGGGAAAGGGCCTGAACCGACGCGAGTCGTGTACGCCTTGGTAATGCCCAATACGTAGTCAAGATAAAGTGGACCAAAACCCGAACCGGTCGCCGTTCCACCCGCTGTGGTGTTTGAGCTCGTAACGAAAGGATACGTCCCGTGGTCGATATCCAGAAGTGAGCCCTGTGCTCCCTCGAACATAATGTTCGCACCTGCTTCACGGTGCTCATGGAGGCGCGTCGTGACGTCTGCCATCATAGGCAGCAACTGTTCAAACTCTTCAAGCGCTGTTGCCAACACCTCGTCAAAATCGAGGGCCTCAGCGCCGTAGTAATGCACCAGGGAATGATTGTGGTAGTCGAGAACTTCGCGAAGCGTATCTGTAAATCGCTTTCGGTCTCTCAGATCCCCAAGGCGAAGTCCGCGTCGTGCAACCTTGTCCTCGTAAGCAGGTCCGATGCCCCTGCCAGTGGTGCCAATTTTCTTCTTGCCACGCTTTGCCTCACGGGCCTGATCTAACGCTACGTGGTAGGGAAGAATGAGTGGGCACGCCGAAGAGATTTTAAGNCGCTCTCGAACCGGAACACCTCNCGCCTCAAGCTGCTTAATCTCCTTCAANAGCGCCTGAGCTGAGAGCACAACACCATTGCCNATGAGACACTCNACACCCTCGCGAAGAATGCCCGAGGGCGTCACNTGCANGACGGTCTTCTCACCGTCTATGACCAGTGTGTGGCCNGCGTTATGTCCGCCCTGGAAGCGAACCACGGCAGCCGCCTGCTCAGTGAGCAAGTCAACAATTTTGCCCTTGCCCTCATCACCCCACTGCGTGCCGAGCACAACCACATTACGACCCATTATTTTTTCTCCACTGGCTTTAGCAGCCATTTTCCTTCAATTCGAACAAGTTGCTGTGAACATCGGGGATCAATGATATCTCCGAGGGACTTAATAACGATGGCACCGGTGCGTCTCAAGTCTGNCTCTTGAACAAGCAGNTCACTGCAATCAACGGCCGGCGAGGCCACGTAGCTACCGNCACTAACGGGCANCTCAGCGAGCACGGACCACGCTTTCAAATCAATNGCAAAGCCCGTTGCAGGGCGCGAACGACCAAANGCTTCCCCAACACCATCGTAGCGGCCGCCTTTTGCAATCGGGGCGCCCAATTCTTTTGCATACAACGCAAACACAACNCCTGAGTGATAGCGGTAACCATGTGCCTCAGTCAGATCGATGTAAATATTGACGTCCGCGTAGCGATCGCAGCANGCCAATACTGCCTCGAGATCGTCCATCAGNGAATCGACGCCCGGNACGTCTGCAAAACCTTGTCTCGCCAGCGAGAGGACATCGCGCCCACCATGCATACTTGCAAGTAGACGCACTCGCTCGCGCTCATCNACTTGGGGCAGCGTCATTACGAGACGCTCTAATTCAGAAGACGCCTTGCGTGCCAGCAGCGAGAGAACCTCTTCTCGCTGGTCAGGACTAAGCGTTGTGGTGTCCAGCACAAGATCACAAAACGCGACGTGACCNATATCAAAAGTCACCCCCGACAATCCATTTTGGGTGACCAACGACAAGAGTAAATTTACAACCTCTGTGTCCGCTTCGATGTCAGCAGAGCCAAAAATTTCCGCACCCAGTTGCACAGGGCTNCGATCCGCTGGTATCGAGTTGGCTACACTTTTTAGCGTCGACCCGGCATAACTGAGTCGAGTAACGCCCTCGCGGCCCAAACTATGCGCGTCAATNCTGGCCACTTGAGGGGTGATGTCGGCGCGCACAGCGAGGGTTTTTCCNGTTTCTCGGTCAGCGAACTTACAGGTGAGCTCATCAAGATCCGCACCCAGTCCCACAAGAAGCGAATCGGTAAACTCCACCAATGGGGGAACCACGTACTCGTACCCCCATCCGGTACAGATATCGAGGAGCCTTCGNCGGCAATGCTCAACACGGCTCGCCTGTTCAGGCAAAAGCTCATCGATCCCATTTGGGAGCAACCATCGTGTTGTGTCACTCATGTCTTAGTTCCAAGCTATAAAAGCCGAGGTAGTGCGCGCAAAAAAAAGGCCGAACCCGCNTATTATCACCGGTACGGCCTTAGATATACAGTGGAAGATTACTTCCCTGCTTTGGGATCTCTTAAATACTGGAAGAACTGACTATCAGGCTGGAGGAGCATGATGTCGCTGCCAGTAGAAAAGGTCTGCTGATAGGCGTTGAGACTNCGNGTGAATGCATAAAACTCGGGGTCNCGATTAAACGAGTCAGCATAAATTCGAGTAGCCGTCGCATCACCATCACCACGGATNATTTCCGCATCTCTNACCGCTTCCGCCTNAATCACTGTTACCTTTCGGTCGGCCTCGGCTCGCATGCCTTCAGCAATCTCCTTACCTTCCGAACGAAGTTCACGCGCTTCTTTTTCCCGNTCGGCATTCATCCGGCGATAGACNGACTGCGAGACCTCATTCGGCAGATCGATCTTTTTTACGCGCACATCAATGACCTCTATACCGAGCTCAGCNAGTACGGTCTCNTTCAGTCGCGCTTTCACCGCTTCCATCAATTGGTCACGTTCACCCGACACCACCTCTTGAACGGTGCGACCNGCCACCTGGTTACGCAGGTCATCGTTGATCCGCTGTGANANNAGAGCGGCAGCGCGGAACTCCTCGCCACTNGTTGCCGTNTAATATTTAGCNGTNTCGACCACACGGAACTTCGCGTACGAATCGACGATGAGTTGCTTNTGCTCCTGTGTAAAGAAACGCTCAGGAGTCGANTCAACGGTCAGAATCCGTCCGTCGAATTTCCGNACCGAATTCACAAAGGGTGTTTTGAAGTGGAGTCCCGGCTCAAGGTCCGATTTCACAACCTCACCAAACTTCAGAAGAACGCCTCGCTGCGTCTCGCTAATGACATATACCGAATTGCTCAAGACGATAAAGCCCAAGAACAAGAGGGTTCCAAGTAAATTAGATCTAGACATGATTAGCGCCCTCCTCGTCCATTTCGGCTTCCAAGATCACGGCGAAGTTGCTCCGTNACCGCATCGGTAACCTCTCTCAACTGCTGCGATGACAACCCGCGGTTTACCGCTGAGCCTGGGGTCGCCGAATTNCCACCACCGGGGACCAACTTATCGAGCGGTAGATACATCATGTTATTGCCGCCCTCTACGTCNACCATTACCTTGCTTGTATTGGTCAAAACAGATTCCAGTGCATCGATGTAGAGTCGCTCGCGCGTTACTTCAGGTGCTTTTTCATATTCAGAAAGTAACTGATCGAAACGCTGCGCTTCACCCGTAGCCTTAGCGATGACTTGCTGTCGGTAGGCCTCGGCCTCCTCCTTAATACGCTGTGCACGACCCCGCGCCTCTGGAACGATGCCGTTAGCGTAGGACTCAGCTTCGTTCTTCACGCGCTCCTCATCCTCACGCGCTTTAATCACGTCGTCGAANGCTTCTTGNACCTGCGAGGGTGGGCTGGCGTCGTCGATGTTNACCTTTTGCACCGTGATGCCCGTCGTGTAGGCAANGAGGTATTGCTGCAGCCTGTCACGCACTTCCACCGCAATCTCAGCTCGACCTTCCGTTAACACCAAGGCCATGGTGCCGTCACCAACNACGTGACGCAGTGCACTTTGCGCCGCATGCTGGAGTGATCGCTCCGGGTCACGCACTTCAAGAACGAAGTTTTTGGGATCGTTAATGACNTACTGCACCGACATGCTGACGTCGACGATATTCTCGTCTTGCGTCAACATCGTCTCGCGAAACTGTGCAGCGCGNACNTGTGTGATATTCACCCGGCTTATCGTATCGATGCCGCGGGGATACCAAAACAAACCCGGCTGTGCTGTGCGGTTATATTCACCCAGTCGCAGAACCACTGCCCGCTCCTGTTCGCCTATTTGCGTAAGGCCCATGAGGCCCCAAACCGTTANAGCGATGATCGCAAGNATGCCGATCAAGCCACCGGCACCTTTTGAGCTACCACCACCGGAGCGTCCACCGAAGAGACCGTTTAACTGATCTTGGAGTTTTCGCAACGCCTCATCGAGATCCGGNGGTCCTTGATCTTTCCCGCCCCAGGGATCGCGCTGGCGGTTACCGCCACCGGGCTCATTCCATGACATAGTCGTTTCCTCGGTTAAATATGCACACAGTCTAACAAAAGCTTANAGATTGGGGGCCTGTCATTCACTTTCAAGGCCTAAATTCCGTGCTGCTGTTTCAAACGCGCCCAATCAGCGTCCGGCAAGTGCAGATTTAAAGTGCTGTTACCGTTGTCCAGCCACTCCTCCGCCTGAATAGCACCCAACTCATACAAGGCCGCTCTTAGCTTACCCTGCATGGGGGTTATCTCTACACATCCGGTGAAAAAGCGCCCCGCCAGNCGCTCACCAATCGCATCGCGGAGCAAGTNGAGACCNTCCCCNGTTTTCGCGCTCACAGACACCGTATCGGGTNTTCCATCGCTGTCACGCGTTATCCGGGGCTCACGTTCCAACAAATCNATTTTGTTGTACACAANAAGCTGAGGTATGTCGCCAGCGCCNATTTCCTCGAGAACAGACTCAACCTCNGTTTTTAAAAANGCTCTATCATCTGCGGCCACATCGATGACGTGTATCAAGAGCGACGCGTTCAGCGTCTCTTCCAGCGTCGCTCGAAATGCCTCCACCAGAGTGTGTGGGAGGTCGGCAATAAAACCGACAGTGTCAGCAATAATAACGCCGCCCAAGCCCTCAACTTCGACACGCGCCAACGTTGGATCGAGTGTGGCAAATAGCTGATCAGCCGCATAGACACCGGACTCAGACCACGTGTTAAACAGCGTCGACTTACCCGCATTTGTGTACCCCACCAACGATACCAGCGGCACCTCTGCGCGCTGCCGCGCNCGGCGATTTTGAGCTCGCTGTTGCCGNACTTTATCTAANCGCGATTCGATGGTGCTCACGCGTGCGCGCANTAAGCGCCGATCCGTCTCGAGTTGCGTCTCACCCGGGCCACGCAGACCAATTCCGCCTTTCTGACGCTCGAGGTGAGTCCATCCGCGAATCAAGCGCGTGCTAACGTGTTTCAATTGCGCAAGCTCCACCTGCAGCTTGCCCTCATGGGTACGCGCACGTTGCGCGAAAATATCGAGGATTAAACCCGTGCGNGCAATGACNCGNCACTGNAGATACGCCTCTAGATTACGTTCCTGGCTCGGCGATANNGCGTGGTTAAAAACGACGAGCTCGGCCTCCGCATTGGCGACNTCTTCAGCGATCTCATCTAGCTTCCCTTGACCCACAAAATATTTCGCCGTGGGCGTGCGGCGGGATCCGCGAATAACAGACGCTGGCTCGCCGCCCGCAGAGCGAACAAGCTCAATAAATTCGCCTAGATCAGGCTCATTCGCACCACCATCGATGGCGATTTGAACAAGTACGGCGCGTTCGCCACCCGAGTGGAGTTCAAAAAACATTGACGTTCGCTACGCGTTTAACAGCGCCGCGTTCAGACTCAATGTTATGCAGCCTCTTCCTCATTNGCCGCGATGGGGATACGTACATTGCGTGCGGGGACCACNGTTGAGATAGCGTGCTTGTACACCATTTGCGAAACGGTGTTTTTGAGCAGCACGACAAATTGATCGAACGACTCNATTTGGCCTTGAAGCTTGATGCCGTTTACGAGGTATATGGATACCTGAACGCGCTCTTTTCTGAGTGCGTTGAGGTAAGGGTCTTGTAGCGTTTGCCCTTTTGACATGGGTGCTCCTTAAAATGTCAGCGGCCGCAAAAAACGAGGCGGCCCAATATCCCCAAAATTGGGGGCGCGTAGTCTACTACGACAGCGGTGCCTACAGGTAGTTCCGAAACCGCGCTTTGACCTGCTCTTGTACATCTTTTGCGCCGCTATCTAACCAGTGTAGACCAGACCAGCCGCGAAGCCACGTAATTTGACGCTTAGCTAACTGCCGAGTTGCCGCAATGCCCTTTTCTCTGGCGATTTCAAGCGAATACTCCTGCGACAAATGTGACCAAAGTTGTCGATATCCCACCGCACGAACAGCCGGTAAATCGACGTGCAGATCGCCACGCTGATATAGCGCTGCAACTTCCTCAAGGAACCCGTTGGCGAGCATGTCGTCGAAGCGATGCTCGATCCGCTCATGCAGGGTGCGTCGCTCTGCAGGTGCCAGTGCCACACAAATAGCGGCTCGCTTTTGTCCCTGGGAGCGCTCACGCCACTGGCTCATGGGAACCCCAGTTTGACGGTACACCTCGAGCGCCCGAGATATCCGCTGACTGTGATTCGGATGTAAGGCTTCGGCGGGTATCGCATCAACTATCTGCAACCGCCGGTGCATTTCTGGCCACCCTTGCTCGATTGCCTCTTTCTCGATTGCTGCACGAACATCAGGGTCGGAAGCCGGCATCTCCGAAAGGCCGTCAAGGAGCGCTTTGAAATACATCATGGTACCGCCGACGAAAATAGGTACTTTCCCGCGAGCACGGACGTCTTCAGCTGCCTCCAAGGCACCGTCCACAAAATCTGCTGCCGTGTAGACTTCCAACGGATCACGAATATCAATGAGATGATGAGGGTAATCGGGTTGAGCGGCGCCGATTTCTAAGCCGCGGTATACAAGGGCCGAGTCAACGCTAATCAGCTCGGCATGACACTGTTGTGCAAGTGCAATTGCGGCATCGGTTTTCCCCGCAGCGGTGGGACCCATGATGCAAAGTAGCGGATCTGTCACTTACCGGCCTCGCAAGAACAGCTTATCGAGCTCGTCGTGGCTAAGTTGCACCCATGTTGGTCGGCCATGATTACACTGACCCGAGTTCTGTGTGATCTCCATGTCGCGAAGCAGGGCGTTCATCTCACCAATAGAGAGTGCTCGATTAGCGCGAACGGCACCGTGACAGGCCATGGTGGCCAATATCTCGTCGATCCGCGCAGATAATCGATCGCTATGCCCTACCTCAGCCAAATCAGCGAGGACGTCGCGCACCAGTTGCTCTGCGTTATCGCGGGCTAAAATAACCGGGATCTCTCGAATCAAAACACTGTCTTCACCGGCGATCTCAATGACCAAACCCAAACTAT
This sequence comes from Halieaceae bacterium, assembly GCA_002689915.1. Classification (GTDB taxonomy): domain Bacteria; phylum Pseudomonadota; class Gammaproteobacteria; order Pseudomonadales; family Halieaceae; genus Luminiphilus; species Luminiphilus aquimaris. The sequence goes on from NZIJ01000023.1 coordinate 21,777, forward strand.
CGAAAGCAGAGGAAAACTCCTCAAATGACGCCATTTCAGTGCTCGAAAGATGCAGTGAAATGGGTACGAGCAGCGGTTGCCTCGCGAGACCGTGAGAGGCTCGCGCAGATTTTAAACGCTCGTAGGTGATGCGCTCATGTGCCGCGTGCGCATCGACCAAGACCATGCCATTCGCATTTTGTGCCACGACGTAAGCCCCATGCAAATGCGCCACAGCAAAGCCCAGTGGCGGTACCTCTTCCCCCGACGCAGCTGCCATCGGCGCGGCATCGAGTGGGCGGGACCCGCGAGAGAACGCAGTTTGTGCAAATGACTGAGGCGTTTGAGCGCGCGAATCAGATATCGTGGAGGTGCCGGAACTTGATACCTCGGCATCCGGGTAATCCAGTGCGCCAACCGACAGGTTCCTTGGAACCTCAAGCCCCATCGGTACTTGCTCAAACGAGGAAGTCTCAAGCGCAGGCACAGTGGCGTCATTGGCATGATCCCCCGGTCTGACCTCGGCCAGGGTTCGCCCCAACGTACTAAAAACAAACCCGTGCACAGAGCGGCTGTCACGAAATCGAACTTCATGCTTGGTCGGGTGTACGTTGACGTCAACCCGGTTAGCGTCGAGCTCGAGAAATAATGCATAAGCGGGGTGCCGCCCCCCATACAAAACATCGCGGTAAGCCTGACGAACTGCGTGCGTGATGACTTTGTCCTTTACGACGCGGCCGTTCACAAAAAAATACTGCAAATCTGCTTGCGCACGCGAGAAGGTCGGTAATCCAACCCAGCCCCGAAGCGATAAGCCGTGCGCCACTCGGTCGATAACAACACTTTGATGCGCAAAGGCATCACCGCAAACACCAATGACGCGCCGTTGAAGATCTGAATCTGAAGAACCTGCGGGCAGCCGGTGAATCACTTTGCCGTTGTGCGAGAGCACAAACGCTACATCTGGATGAGCAAGCGCCGTTCGCTTGACCACCTCCTCGATGCGCACGTATTCCGTGCGTTGTGTGCGAAGAAACTTTCGCCTGGCGGGCGTATTGTAAAACAGGTCTCGAATATCGAGAGTGGTGCCNAGTGGGTGNGCTTGCGGCGANACGCTGACCTGCATGTCGCGCCCCTCACAATAAGCTGCGCGGCCATTCGCGGGTAGATCCGTTGTGTTGGACGTGATCGACAGTTTTGAAACCGAGGCGATAGAGGCCAATGCTTCTCCNCTAAATCCAAGCGTTGCAACNGCCTCTAANTCNTCNATAGANGCAATNTTGCTCGTTGCATGACGTGCGAGGGCCAAGCGTCAGGTCCTCTTCAGCAATGCCGACACCGTTATCCGTAATTCGAATTCGCTTAACCCCGCCCTCTTCAATGTCGATGGTAATAACCCGAGCNTGGGCATCGATTGCATTTTCCAGCAACTCCTTCACCACCGAGGCCGGGCGCTCTACTACCTCCCCGGCAGCTATTTGGTTGGCNAGACGATTATCGAGTTGNCGTATTTTAGGCGCAGACATCAGCCGGACTCCGGAAGTCGCAATACTTGACCNACTCGAATCGTACTCGAACTGAGNGCATTGAGNGCNCGCANATCACCNANCGACACNTCGTAACGACGCGCAATATCAGAAAGNGTATCGCCTCGTGCGACGGTCACTGTTCGAGGGGTGCCANCAGCNTCTGATTTACGGGCAAANACCGTACCCGGCGGCGGGTAGGCCTCNAACCANCGATCTACACCACGGTAAATAGCCGTGGCCATTTTCTCCTGATAGGAGCNGGTNTTTAGCGACTTNGCTTCCTTGGGGTTTGAAATAAACCCGGTTTCAACCAGTATCGACGGAATATCGGGCGACTTGAGTACTGAAAAAGCGGCCTGCTCGACCTGCTTTTTGTGGAGCCTNGCAAAGCCACCCATNTCCTCCAGCACCTCTTTACCAACGCTCAAGCTTGAATCCAAGGTNGCGGTCATCGACAAATCAGTCAGNACGCCGGCGAGAACGTCGTCCATTTCTGAAACAGCGACNCCNCCCACTAANTCCGCCGCATTTTCNTTGTCGGCCAAAAACTGTGCGGCGGTTGATGACGCGCCTCGCCTCGAGAGTGCATAGACCGAAGCGCCATTAGCGGACGGNTGGGTAAANGCGTCAGCGTGAATCGACACAAATAAGTCCGCNTGATGTTTTCGCGCCAACTCACGACGCCCCTTCAAGCTCACGTAATAATCGCCNGATCGAATCATGACTGGACGGTATTTGGGCGATGCTTCGAGCTTTTTCTTCAGNCGCTGTGCGATCGCCAACACGACNTTCTTTTCTCTGAGCTTGTTGGGTCCCGATGCGCCGGGGTCCTCACCGCCATGCCCGGCATCAATNGCGACGACCACAGGACGACGTGTGTCTACTTGCTCCACTGTNATNGCGGGCACGGCGGGCGGAGCAGTCTTATCGGATNCAGANATATCATACAAATCGAGCACTAAACGGTGGCCTGTNCGCTCATTAGGCTTCAACTCAAANCTTGCAGGCTTGATGCTGGAGGCGAGATCAAAAACAACGCGAAGATCTTCGCCGCCCCTTATNCCCGAACGAACCCGCGTNATCGGTGTTCCCTCNAGCGGCAGATCCGTTAGNACGCCCTGTAGGGATGCGCTNTTCACATCAAGAACAAGCCTATCAGGCCCTTTGAGCTCCATTACACTGTGNCTTGTNGGGCCTGTAAGNTCGAGGACGATTCGCGTGTGATCGGGTGCACGCCACAAGCGAACGTCTTTAACTTCAACGCTCGGACTCGCTTTTACCGGCGCAACCAANAGNGCCAGCATGACNAATANCGCCAGCCTGATAANTAGCGNCTTGCCCCNTAAATTCGCTCCCGCTTTCACGAGCTCNCCCNNTTGAAACNCTCGAGAATACCCACACCCTTTNTTGTGCCNGCNGTGAGTGTGATCNCGCGACCCTCACCTCGNGCAGTAAGAGTGACCGTGACGTCAGGTTTTGGCAACCAACCNGCNCCGCGGCTTGGCCATTCGATGAACAAGATCGCCTCTCCTGCCAAATAGTCTCTGAACCCCAAAAACTCNAGCTCTTCGGGATCCGACAACCGATACAAATCGAAGTGGCAAAAATGCTGGCTATCCNNGAGTGNGTAAGGNTCGCACAAGGNATAAGTNGGGCTNTTTACAGCNCCTTCGTGACCAAGCGCCCTGAGAACNCCCCGTGTCAGCGTNGTCTTGCCCGCNCCCAAATCNCCCTCGAGAAACACAACAGCTCCCGGCACAAGNGCGCTACTNAATGTACTCCCCAGCGCAACTGTCTCACTTTCATNGNGTAAGATCGCCAAAATGGGTGGTTCGGTCNTCATGCGCGAAGTGTACCTCGCNGCACCCCTTATCTGTCACAATGTTTCGGTGAATACAGCAAACGANAAAGAAATAATAGCCACGATANGNGGCTGGGCGAGCGAACTNGGCTTTCAGGATATCGGCTTTACCGGAGTCGATTTAGGCGAGCACGAAGGCTANCTACAAAAATGGCTCGATGCCGGCTACGAGGGCACGATGTCCTGGATGGCGCGGCACGGGACCAAGCGCAGCCGCCCGAACGAATTGNTCCCNGGNACCTGTACNGTAATCTCATGTCGCATGGATTATTTACCNGAGGCCGCTGATTCCTGGCAGGTCATCGCCTCGAGTGAGCGAGGATTCATNTCTCGNTACGCATTNGGTCGCGACTACCACAAACTGATCCGGAGCCGACTGGCGAANCTGGCCGAGCGCATTCGTACTGAACTCGCATCCGGNGAGTTCCGTGCGTTTGTCGACAGCGCGCCAGTCCTTGAGCGCGCCATCGCCGAGCAAGCGGGTATGGGCTGGATCGCGAAGAACACNATGCTCATCAACGAATCGGCAGGATCTTGGTTTTTTCTCGGCGAAATCTACACTGACATTGCGCTTGNGCACTCTGAACCCAAGCGTGAAAAGCATTGCGGCACCTGNACCGCNTGCNTNGACACCTGTCCGACCGGCGCCTTTGTCGCGCCCTTNGTTCTTGATGCTCGGCGCTGCATCTCNTATCTCACCATCGAACACNANGGCNCCATCGACCCTNCTCTNCGNGCAAAAATGGGAAATCGGATTTACGGCTGTGACGACTGCCAGCTTGTTTGCCCNTGGAATAAATTCGCCTCTCTCAGNAAAGAATCCGACTTTGAACCGCGCGGTGACCTNGCCAACCCAGACTTGGCNTCNCTGTTTATGTGGACCGAAGAGGAGTTCGAGCAACNACTTCAAGGATCGCCNATCCGCCGNATAGGGCATGAGAGATGGTTGCGCAATATCGCTATTGCACTNGGCAATGCAGACTCTACAAGCTCCGTTATCGGCGCNTTAAAATCGCGAGAAAANGACCCCTCTGAGCTCGTGAGAGANCANGTGGCTTGGGCNCTGACACAACACGCNGNGCNAGACGATTCANNACAGAGNATGGCAGTGCAATTTGACCCCGCTTCAGATCAATCCCNGTGANNCANNGCGGCANAACGCGGGNAATGCTTGGGTCTCTCAACCTTGGATCAGCTGGCCCCGGTAATANCGTAACTCNTCGATNGACTCCCGAATATCAGCCAGTGCCTCATGTGCATTTTTCTTTGGATGCGCTGGAAGGTCAGGGCGCCAATAGCCAGCGAGTAATTTAAGTGTCGTTACATCGAGATTTCTGTAGTGAAAAAACGCCGCAAGCTCGGGCATGTGCCTCGCCATAAATCGCCTATCTTGGCCGATGGAGTTACCGCACATCGGTGACGTATTGGGCTCAACCCATTCNTTGTAAAATTGGAGCGTCAGCTCTGTTGCCGCCGCCTCATCAAATGAGCTCGCCCGCACACGATCGATCAACCCTGACTCGCCATGCGTTCGGGTATTCCACTCATCCATGCGAGCAAGCGTCGCATCGCTTTGATGAATCGCTATNACCGGCCCCTCTGCCAGCACCTCTAGGTCAGTGTTGGTCACGATGCTGGCGATCTCGATCACGACGTCTTCATCCGGATCGAGACCNGTCATCTCCATATCAACCCAAATCAATCGCTGCTCGTTTTGCATGAGCCCCTACTCCACAAAAATTTCAAATCACGCGTCAGGGACAGGGTACACTGATCGAATGGGAAATCGGCGACTTACGGACAGNCAGCGACGGCAAATCGAACAAAATGCGGCTAAACGCAGGGAAAGCTNGTTGTCCGGAGAGGGTGAAGATTCAAACGGAATCATCATCGCCCGNTTTAGCAAAGCAGCCATTGTCATGGATGAAAATAATGACGTGCATCGGTGCCACCTTCGGCCAAACCTCGCGCACCTCGTGGCGGGAGATCGTGTGCTTTGGCAGAAAAACGAGCAGGGGGGCGTTGTCTCAACCCAGCTCGAGCGTCAATCTGAAATAAAACGTCCCGATGTTCGAGGACAGCTTAAAGCGGTCGCGGCAAATGTTGACCTAATCGTCATTGTGATAGCACCAGAGCCCGAGCCCTTTGGTAACTTAATCGATCGCTATTTAGTGGCTGCGNATCTCGCCGGTATCGACACAGTTATTGCACTCAATAAGTCTGATCTCGTTGCAACAAATAAGGAAAGTCGAGCGCTTTTGAAACGCTACGAAACCATTGGGCATACTGTTATCGAGACAGGGCCAGNCGACCAGTCGACCAGCGCCCTGAACGATTTACTGGGCGATCAAACAGCGGTCTTTGTTGGTCAAAGCGGCGTTGGNAAATCGTCTATGATCAACCGCCTCATCCCTGACCAAGAACTGCGTGTTGGCGCCCTTTCGGAAAGCGTTNTNAAGGGNAAGCACACAACGACAACAACCGAGGTCTTTTTGCGACCCGAGGGGGGGCTTATTATCGACTCTCCGGGCNTTCGCGAGTTTGGGCTGCAACATGTGGCCCCTGAGGATGTTGCGCCGGGATTCAAAGAGTTTCACCCCTNCATTGACCATTGCAAATACCGAGATTGTCGNCATCTGGTTGAGCAGGGCTGCGCCGTTCTGGCNGCATTGGANGCNGNCTCTATTTCNAAAGAGCGATATGACAGTTTCGTNAATATTGTAAAAGACATCGATACGAAATCGNACTGANCTCATTTTTTCGCATAGACTAANNTNATGACGACCCNGGGTGTTTTNCTTCGAGCGCTCTTTGCGCACTTGTTGCTCGCAGNNACCTGCGCAGCCCTCATCCGCAACNGCACTTGCGGATCCCGGTGCTGTGCAAGAGCTCGGCGCTGTGCAAGAGAAGGCNCCTCAAACCGACGTATTAANAGAAGACAGCGTCGCACCAAAAGNGTCTGGNTGGGTCGATTCNGGCCACCGNTTCGCGACCGATCAAACCATGGCGCTNACTCGCTGGGTCGACAGCTTCTTTGGTGATATTGAGGGTGACGCGGAAATGGCAGAGTCGCGCCTCAGGGTGAAGCTCAGCAACCAATGGGACGCACGACTTCCCAATCAGAATCGCGTCACCGTTGGCGGTAAAATAGACCTGCCGCGNCTCGCCAATCGCGTCGACCTGGTGTTTAGAGGTGACGACCCCGACGAGCTGATTCGTGGNGATCAAAACGACCCCTCNCAGAGTCAGGTAGGTATTCAGGTTAANCTGGANGANAGNGCCAGCGGCAAGCACCGTACCGACCTNACCGTTGGTCTNTCAAGTTCGGGGCCCAAGCCNGGATTTAAATACCGCTATCACACNGCNNTAANCGCCAANNCAGCACTCCGATTTTCACAGCGGGCGCAATACGACCTTGANGACGGAGCGTATGCAACGACGAAGNTGGATGCCGACTACGTCTTATCGGANACCTCTTTGTTGCGAACACAAAANCGTATTTTGTATGGGCGTGACGCAGAGGGAATNGAATGGTCGACGAATTTTGGCCGGGTACGGCAGTGGACTGACNCNGAGGGGTTTGAGCGCGCCTCGTTTTTGTATTTTGAGGTGCAAGGCCAAACTAAACCTTACAGCCACGTGAATAACTATCAACTNGGNCTTCGNTTTAGAGCACAGGNNCTGCGCAAGTTNTTNTTCTTCGAACTCGAACCCACGTTTAACTATCGTNTCGACGAGCCTTATGCTNNNCGAAANGGNGCTTGGGCCGTTGAAGCGCGAGTTGAGTTTCTGCTNTTTGACTGANCAAAAANNNCGAGCNCAAAACATAANTTAGCACNGTTAACGGGGACNAGCNNNCGAGATGCCGNNCNGCTCGCNNTNANTNGGGATGCCCNC
>NZIJ01000023.1:29047-39918 GCA_002689915.1 Halieaceae bacterium
ANGACNGGNGGCGTCAGCCCCTTNNNNTCACAAGTTTTCCTCAGCAAATGCCGCGAGTCTNGATCTNACAATGCCATTGATNTGCATNATNCCCGCGTGNGGATAGGGCTTCGCTCGCTCTACTAAGTAAGTCAGCCCGGACGTGAGNGGCGATATATATTTGTTGTCGATTTGGGCGAGATTGCCCAAGACAACGATTTTCGAATCGGCACCCACNCGGCTAATGATGGACTTTAGTTGAAACTGCGTCAGACCCTGAGACTCATCGATAATNATGTAGGCGCCATTNAATGAACGGCCCCGCATGAAGTTCAGTGACTTGAATTGAATATTCGCACGTTCCTTNACGTAATCGATGCTGCCAAAGGCACATTCNTCGGCCCCGTGTAANATTTCGAGGTTGTCGTCAAACGCTGCCAGCCATGGCGCCATCTTCTCCTCTTCGGTACCCGGCAAAAAACCNATTTCCTCAGCCATTGGCGGCGTCGATCTGGCGACAATTAGTTTGNTGAATTTTTTCTGCTCGAGAATAGCGTGCAGNCCATANGCGAGCGCCAATAAGGTCTTTCCAGANCCAGCCGGCCCNGTCAGTACCGTCATATCGAGATCGTCATTATCCAANAGGCGCATAGCCATNGCCTGCTCTAAATTCCGAGGGGCCAGNCCCCAAAAACGCTGGTTCATAAGATTGTCACGGCTATCGACGGCCACGTAGACATAATCAGCGTCAACGTGATCAACGAAGGAGANAAAACCGTTGTCGTCGTAGAGNAATTGGTTGGGGTAGGCCTCCGGNAATTCCACGCGCGGAATNCGATGTAAGGTGATACTNCCCTCTCGGACNGTATCCACTTCGAGAATGCCATCCCAAAAATCACCCGCNCTCTTTTTATANCCTGTGGCCAAGAGGTCGATATCATCGAGTACTCGNTCATGCCGATAGTCCTCAACATGCTCNAGGCCCGATCCNTTGGCCTTNATTCGCATATTGATATCTTTNGTTACNAGACAGACAAACTCGCCCGGATGTTCGCTTTGGTATTTCAAAGCAACATTGATAATGCGATTGTCATTCGCCTGATCTTGAGTGCTGTCNAAAAACGGAACGTTGTCACTCGCATCGAGTANCTGATCGGGGAAAATAGCAAGGCGNCCCAAATCACCCGANAGNGTAGANCCCGGAATATCGACACCCGCTTGGATCGCTTGCGGNGCNGCAGAACCCACAACCTTGTCGATCATNTGAATAGCGATCCGAGCCTCTCTGCTAACCGANTTATCGCGACGGTCTTTGATGTGGTCAAGCTCTTCNAGCACCGTCATAGGGATCACAACGCGATGTTCCGCAAACGCCGTTATCGCTGTCGGGTCATGAAGTAANACGTTGGTATCCAACACATACGTCTTAATGCCGGCAGGCGCGAGCTTAGATAAGTCATTCGGCAGGGTTACGGATTGCTGCATAGAATCTCCAGGCGCTGAGTTAAAAAACGGATCAGAAACACGTGNGGCACGTNCAAAGAANGTCCCCANAAGCGGNCCNCNGNANGGTTATAGTGTTTCTTTNGGGNTAATGGAAAGTTGAGCGCCGTNAAGACATCACAGCGTCGGCGGATGGAACGAAGCGTCAAGGCNTTAGGTCTCGGCGTCATTACCAATNANTCGTCCTACTCTCTCCATTTCGGGCCCNTTCAGTAAAACCACNCGCGTATCGCATGTCAATCGGCGTTTGATGAATTTTTTGTTCGNCATAAAAACGTGAAAAATCGCCGTCTGTCAGCTAGGATTTNNCTNTGGAAGATGAACTCAACTAAGCGGGTAAAAAAACANCGTGCTGACNTTGTGAAATCACCGCTTTNAAGTCAGAACGAAGATACAGNCNCCTAACCCGTGTGCACTCACTTCACGCTCTAATGTGAGTGNGAAAACAAGACCGCCGCAAGCATGACGCAAGAGACTCGCCCATAAAATGCTAGATAAAAACGCCCTCACACAGCTTCAGGGCCTCAAAGATCAAATCGAAGCCGACAAGGAATACGCCGANGGNATCGTCAAGGCCACGCGGCANCGATTTGGTTTTGTTGTNCTTGATGACAACCGCGAGATCTTTCTNGCACCCGACGAGATGCAGCGNGTGCTTCCTGGCGATCGTGTCTCCATTGTCATAAAGCCGGTNGCGTCAAACGACAANAAGGCCAAATCCCAGACAGCCGGGGAGTTNGAAAAACTNCTNAGCACNAGCGTTGATTGCTTTGTTGGCGAAGTTGTTCAAAAAGGAAAGGCTTTTTTTATNGCNCCCGATGTACCGGAATTNGCCAACTTCACTCGATGGCTNTTTATTCCTCCCAACGCGCGATCTGGAGCTAANCAGGGCGACCTCGTTCAATGTCAGTTGCAACGGCACCCGTTTGGCGATGGCAANCCTGCGGTAAAAGTACTTCANAACCTAGGTAACATGCATACNCCAGGAATCGAGAACGAGTACTGCGCATTGCGCGCGGGCATCGCTCGATACCTGCCAAAAACGTCNGTTCAATCGNTGGACCAGGCATTAAAAACGATGCCTGACACAGCNGCAGCGCGNACAGACTTCACCGCTCTGCCGCTAGTNAGNATTGACGCTGCATCGACTACTGACATNGATGATGCTATCTGCGCNGAGTCGATCGAAGANGGCTGGAAACTCAGTGTGGCGATTGCAGATCCGAGTGCTTTGATCGGNCACTCCAGCTCGATGACAAAAGTTATCGCGGAACGGGGCACNTCGCACTACTTCCATGGCACTGCTATTCCCATGTTGCCTGACTCGGTTTCAAAACCGGCCGCGCTTGCACCCGCCGAAAACCGCCCTGCCATTGTTTGTCAGCTGACAATTGCCGCAACGGGTGAGACCTCAAATGCCTCGCTCGCGCTTGGCACTGTGTGCTCTAAAGCTAAGCTGAGTTACCAAGAGGTCGATGGCATTATTGAGGGCAACACTGACCACGACATGTCAGCAGAGATCGCCACCTTACACGCGTGCTTTCAGGCCCTGAGGTCTTGGCGCGAGCAGAACGAATTAGTGATTGAGCACAGAACCGACTATCGATGGATACTCGATGAGACCAAGCAGATCGGGAGCATTGAGCCTGTCGCAAAACGCACCTCACAAATCCTCGTCGAGGAGTGCATGGTCGCCGCCAACAAAGCGATTGCCAGTGAACTGAGAGCCTCGGATAAGCCCGGACCTTTCGTAACGCATGCCGGCATTCGCCGCGACAAAAGCGATGAGGCAAAAGAGTTCTTAAACCGCTTTCTGCCGGAGATGGCAGAGACAGATTTTTCTACCATCGAGGGCTTCCGCGCACTGATCAATGCGCTAAACGCCGCCACAGATGAACGTCCGCTGAGAGCGATGGTTAACAGACTGATGGCTCGAGCCAGCTTCAGTGTTAAAGCGGCTCCGCATATGGGAATGGCGGTTCCCCTCTACACAAACGGCACCTCGCCTCTGCGAAAGGCGCTCGACTACTGCGTGCATCTTCAGCTCAAAGCGATGCTTGGAGATACGTCCGTAACACCCGCTCAAGCGACAGTCTTCGATGCGATTAACCAAGCCAGCGCAAAAAATCGCCAGGCGGTCAATACAGCTCAAAACTGGCTTACGTGTAACTTCCTGAACAAGCTTGCAGCAGGGGGAGAAAATCAGTTCGACGCGTCTGTCGTTCACATCAACACCTCCGGCTTCACCGTCCGGCTCGACAAAAATGGCTTAGAAGGCGTCATCGATTTGCGTAGCCACAACGATAAGTTCAGTTTTGATAAGTGGGAGATGTCGCTCAAAAGTAAAAACGCACGTTTTGCGCTGGGGCAACAGATTAGGGTCGAGTACCAGCCGGCAGAAAAGCCTCGCGGCACGCAAGCGGCTTTTTCGATTTTGGCATCAAGCTCCGTCACTGCATCGGACTCCGGTGCCACTGATGACACACAAAAAACCTAAACCCGAGGNCTAACACGCCTTTCANACCATCTCGTTCGCAGGATCATTCCACCATGGCCAAGCTTCATCCCGTAAAANAACTACTGACAGACGGNTCGCTTATNGGCACAGAAATCACCGTCAACGGTTGGCTACGCTCCAAACGTGATTCAAAGGCCGGNATTTCATTTTTAGCCGTAAACGACGGTAGNCACTTTGACAGTTTGCAGTGTGTCGCACCCNAGGATTTAGANAACTACGANTCAGAGGTNNTNAAGCTATCCACCGGNTGTGCGGTCTGCGTTACGGGTCAATTAGTTGCGTCACAAGGCGGCGGGCAANCCGTTGAAATTCANGCCTCAAGCGTTGTCTTAATCGGCGANGTCGANGANCCNGAGTCGTATCCTATNGCGAAGAAACGCCACACGTTTGANTACCTTCGTACCCAAGCACACCTGCGAACGCGAACAAACACNTTTGGTGCCGTCACTCGGGTGCGTCANACCGNAGCAAACGCTATCCANGATTTTTTCCACAGCGAAGATTTTTACTGGGTCAACACNCCCATTATTACGGCAAGCGATTGNGAAGGCGCCGGCGAATTATTTCGCGTCAGCACTTTNGATCTNAACAATCTNCCNCGNAATGACGAGGGGCAAGTCGATACNGNNCAGGANTTTTTCGGTGGTGACGCNTACCTCACNGTATCGGGCCAGCTTGCCGTTGAGTCTTACTGTCTCTCNATGAACAAGGTTTATACCTTCGGTCCGACATTTCGCGCAGAGAACTCCAATACGTCGCGACACTTAGCTGAGTTCTGGATGGTAGAGCCGGAAGTGGCCTTTGCTGACNTAGCTGACAATGCNGCACTTGCAGAGAGATTNTTGAAGTCGGTATCCGCGCGGGTNCTGAACGACTGCGAAACGGATCTCGGNTTTTTTCAACAGCGCATCGATAAGACAGTGCTCNAGCGNTTGGGNAATATTGTTGAAAACCCCTTTGTTCGTGTCACTTATACCGATGCGATCGACATTTTGCTGAAGTCAGGCAAAAAGTTTGAATACCCCGTCGAATGGGGAATCGACATGGCCTCCGAGCACGAACGTTTCCTAGCCGAGGAGCACTTCAAGTCACCCGTGGTCGTAACCGATTATCCGCGCGATATAAAAGCGTTTTACATGCGCCTAAATGATGACGAAAAAACCGTGGCCGCCATGGACGTCCTTGCGCCGGGCATTGGTGAGATTATTGGGGGTAGCCAGCGCGAAGAGCGGCTCGATGTATTGGATGCCCGAATGGACGAGGGGCTCAAAGAGACGCTNTGGTGGTATCGCGATNTACGCCGCTACGGGACGGTGCCGCATGCGGGCTTTGGTCTTGGCTTTGAGCGGCTNGTNGCTTNTNTCACCGGCATGGAAAANGTCNGAGACGTCATTCCATTTCCNAGAACNCCAGGAAACGCCGACTTCTGATCAACGAGTCATTGAGGCCTAAAAGGCCGCTTCTCAGTGTTTCGCTATCTCGAAGGATAAACATGTCACAGCATAAAAAAGTCGCGCTTCTTCTTACCGGCAATGAACTGATGAGCGGTGATACCGTNGACAGTAATTCCTCGCGGATTGCCATCGCACTGGGNGANCGGCAAATCGCGATCAGTAAAAAGATTACNGTAGGTGACGATNAAGNGTTGCTCAGAGAAAGCCTCAGAGCGCTNTGTCAGGANGCNGGCGTTGTCATCATCAACGGTGGNCTCGGCCCNACNGAGGACGATCTGACAGCAGACGTNGTNGCCGACGTCTTAGGGGAGCGACTGACTGACCACCCAAAGGCGATCAAACACCTTGAAGAATGGTGTGANAAACGCGGNCTAGAACTCAACGCGAGCAATCTTAAACAAGCGCNTTTACCTGAGTCCGCGGACATCGTTGACAACCCTATTGGCAGCGCTGTCGGTTTTGCAGTCGAAATAGGCGANAGCNTAGTCATNACCACGCCTGGTGTGCCGGTGGAGCTAACAGCCATGCTGCCTGAAATAGGTCAACGCGTTGCTCAGCGCGTGGGCTCGGGCACCACNTATATACGCCGGCTTCAAACATTCGGCATTGGCGAATCCACCATTCAAGAATTNGTCAACGAACGANATCAAGATTGGCCNGAAGGGGTNGTCCTNGGGTTTCGNTCAGGCTTNCCGCAACTNGAACTAAAACTGCAAGTTGATGANGAAGCGCTTNTTGAAAAGCGCGACCAGGCTGAGCAGCTACTCCTTGAGCTCATTGGCGATCACGTNATTGGAGANGACAGCGATCAGCTCGCCATGGCGCTGCAGCGTGTATTNGTTGAAAAGCGNATGACGTTGACCACGGCAGAGTCNTGCACNGGTGGCCTNATTGCCTCNCTGATTACAAAAGAAGCGGGATCGTCGCAGGTATTTGGAGCCGGCTTTGTNACCTATGCCAACACGGCTAAGCAGCAGGTACTCCATGTCTCTGAGGACACANTNAATAGCNACGGNGCNGTCAGTGAAGGGGTTGTTCGCGCTATGTTGCTCGGCGCATTAACAAAAGCANNTGCGGATATCGGTATTGCCGTTTCAGGCGTTGCCGGCCCNGGTGGTGGCAGCGAGGACAAGCCCGTAGGCACGGTGTGGCTCGCCTGGGGTACAAAGGACAAAAACGAGGCTATCCGGTTGCAAATCCCCGGTTCTCGCGAGCGATTTCAGATCCTCGTTGCTGCGATTGGCCTTGATCTTATGAGACGGCAGCTCTTGGAGCTCCCNCCGATTCCTCACTACATCAAGCGATTTGTTTATCGGAGTGCGTGAATCGTTCGCAGGGCACGACGAGTTCAGANTCAAATTAGGGTTGTAGGCGCGATAGTCGCCATTGATCTGTGCCCTGTTCGGACGGCTCTGAAACGTAAACAAAACGATCGTGAAGCCTGTCGCTACCGCCCTGCCAAAATTCAATCCGAGTAGGCTCTAAGCGAAATCCACCCCAGTGCGGGGGTCGCGCAACGTGATCGCCCTCAAAGCGAGCAACGGTGGCGTGAAACTGCTGTTCCAAGGCATCACGGCTCTCAATCGGCTGGCTTTGCTGTGATGTCCATGCGGCGAGTTGACTGGCGCGCGGTCGCGCCGCGAAGTATTGATCGGATTCCTCTTCAGACACTTTCCGCACAACACCCGAAATACTGACTTGACGATCAAGCTCATTCCAGGGAAATAGCATCGAGGCCTCGTCACAGTGAGAGAGCGCAACGGCCTTGTCGCTTTTATAATTGGTATAGAAGACGAACCCTCGCTCATCGACCCCTTTTAGAAGCACAAAGCGTTGGCGCACCATGCCACCAGGGTGCACAGTCGCCACAACGCAGCCGGTTGGATCGGCGAGCCCTGCCGCCGTCGCATCTGCCTGCCACTGCTCGAACAAGGCCATTGGCTGCTCTGGTAACGCACCGCGCCGCAGCCCACCCTTCGTATACTGTCTGCGAAAGTCTTTGAGTTCCATATACCCTCCTGAAGTGGCAATGGTAATCGATATTGCAAAGGTATTGCGGAGCAAGTCGCGTTTACGATATTGCACGCTCACTTCTCAGAGGGTGGTCAATATGAGGAGCAACCTGTGTTAATTTCCTCTCTCGTATTTTTTGGAGCACGTATTGATGCGTCTAACTCGTTTATTTCTCGCCTTCCTGATTATCACAAGCCCCATGAGGAGCTTGGCGCAGAGCGAGAGTCAAGGGGGCCCGTTGATCGACTACGGAACGCGATTCATACCTGCAATCGCGTCGCGGGGCATGGTGTCAGGCCCTGAGAAATTAGCCTCAGAAGCCGGTTTGGCTATGTTAAAAAAAGGCGGCAATGCGATTGATGCGGCCGTTGCGACCGGCTTTGCGCTTGCTGTAACGCTGCCGCGTGCCGGCAACATCGCAGGCGGCGGATTTATGCTCGTCCACCTCGCTGACGCTAACGAGCAAGTATTCATCGATTATCGCGAAATGGCGCCGGCCGCCGCCTCTCGAGATATGTTTCTAAATGAAGACGGAACGGTCAATAAGCGCAAGGCATACAACAGTGTGAGTGCCGCTGGCATTCCGGGGACCGTTGCGGGACTCATTCATGCACTTGAGCAGTACGGCACGCTGGATCTAAAAACAGTAATGCAGCCCGCCATCGATCTTGCAGAGAACGGCTTTGCGGTGCCTGCAGCGCTTCACCTGAACTTGCGCTCAGCGGCAAAGCGCCTCGGCCGTAACGAAGAGGCAAACCGCGTTTATCTCGGAGGGACGGGGACAGCTCCGGCAATGGGCACGTTGTTCAAGCAGCCTGATCTTGCCGCCACGCTCAAGCGTGTGAGAGATAAAGGCTTCGACGGGTTTTACAAAGGTAAAACGGCTGCGCTTATTGCAGCAGAAATGCAGCGAGGAGGCGGTGTTATGAACGCCGACGATCTCGCAAGCTACCGTGCGATCGAGCGAAAACCCGTTCGCGCNTCGTTTAGAGGGTATGACATTGTCAGTGCGCCACCCCCTTCATCTGGCGGCGTGCATGTNTCTCAGATTTTGAAGCTTTTGGAGCCCTACCCCATCGAGGACATGGGCCATAACAGCGCGGNCTACCTGCATTTGCTGATCGAATCGATGAAGTTGGCTTATGCGGATCGCAGTGAATACCTCGGCGATCCAGATCGAACGACTATTCCCATTGCTACGCTCACGAGTGAGCCGTATCTGGAAAAACGTCGGGAGCTCATTAAGGACGACGAGGCGACCCCTTCAGAAATCATCAAGCCTGGGGACGTTGACGATTATGAAAGTACTGAAACGACCCATTTCTCCGTTGTCGATCAGTTCGGTAATGTCGTCACTAATACCTACACCATCAACTTTAGTTTTGGCTCGGGTATTGTGGTCCCCGGCACAGGCATGCTGCTTAATAATGAGATGGATGACTTTGCAGCTAAGCCCGGATTTCCAAACGGTTATGGCCTTGTGCAAGGCGAGGCAAATGCCGTTTCAGCTGGCAGTCGGCCCCTATCGTCAATGACACCCACTTTGGTTTTTAAAGAAGGTAAACCATGGGTAGCCACTGGCAGCCCTGGAGGCTCCCGCATCATCACGGCGGTCGCTCAAACGCTGCTAAACCTCATGGCATTTGATATGACACTCGGCATGGCTACGTCTTCCCCGCGCATACATCACCAATGGATGCCGGATATGGCGATGGTAGAGCCCGGCATTTCGGAGGATACAATTCGCATCCTCGAAAAGAGTAAACACAAGATTTTACGCTCGAATAGCACGATCGGGCGCGTAAATTCGGTGCAAATCGAAGATGGGTGGTTTTATGGTTACGCCGACCCCAGACGACCTGGTGGTCATGTCGCGACCTGGTAGGTCAGCTTATCGATCGCACCTTCATGGTTTGGCGACCCACAGCAACAAGGTCGCCATTTGAATCCCAAATTTCACAGTCCTGCTCCGTCACACCACGGATCAGGGTGTGCGAGCGCGCATGACATAAAATAGGCCCCGGCGCCGGCGCGCCCCTTAACTGAATCGTCATCTCCACCGTTGGCACCCACCCTACGTTGGGAACTAAGGTAAATGAGGGCGGCGGTATCATGTCGCCAAACATCAGCAAATCGATTACGCCAATCGGTGCGCCATCGACGTGCTGCATATAGGCAATAAACTCTCCGGTGCCTGTCGGCTCCTGGCTGTCAAAAAACTCCCGCCCTTTGACGATCCGCGTATCAATCGTGCTGTGTATTTCTAGAACGTTATGCGCAGGCACGTCGACAGCATCAAAGGGCGGTACATCTGGCATGGTCATGACAGTATTGGTTGGGCCCTTCAACTTATCGAGGTCGGTATACGCCGCGTTCGCGATCACCTTAAGACTACCCTCTTGGTACATCCGTGCTGTGGCAAATTGAGTGCCTTTGCCCAGTCTCAAAATTTCGACGTGAATTTCTGCCTCGCCCAAAGTAGTAGGCTCTAAATAAAACGCATTAATCGATAGTGGATCTGCACCAGACAAGGACTGAGAAATCGCACGCCCAACAATAGCCAGTACATAACCACCATTCGGCACACGCCCTATTCTCCAGCCTTTTTGCAAGCAAGCTTTCCATCGATGATTACCGATTTCTTCGAGCGATGTGTCGTCTACAAACTTACCCATGGGCCTTCCTTCCTCCTCACTTTGCTCATCGACTGTCCAGCTCTCGCCCAGACGGTGGATGCGCACGAAGTGTACATGCCCTAATACAAGACGTAGAGATTTAGATAAAACTATCTCTATACTGGGTTGCACACAAAGAGGACTGACTCGTGAAAACGCTTTCGATAAGTCTCGCCATAACAACTGCTCTCGCAGGCGTCTTTGCGACGTCTGCATGGGCCAATGAGGCACTGTACGGCGCTTACGATCCGAGGCAGCAAGAGTCGCTTTGGAACACCGCCATTGACCTACAAGCTCAAGGCCGCCACGAAGAAGCGATTCCGGTGCTAAAGCAGGCAACCCACCTTAGTCGTATCAGCGACGGATTAAATGCTGCCAGCCAGCTACCCTACGTAAGGGCTGAAATTCAGAGTTACCGCGCCCTAGATGAGTTGGCATTGGCTGACGAGCGTCACGCGTATATGTCACGCATTGAAAAGCAGGTGCTGCCCTCCGGCCCTGAGAAAATCGATGCACTACTCCGACAAGCCGAGTGGCATCAATATGCGCTCTTAGAAGATATGGATGAGGAAGAAGCGATTCAAGCAAGAATGGGGAAAGCGTGGAATTTCTATCGCAGAGCACTCAATGAATCGGTTGCCACCTATGGAGAAAACTCCGAGGAGTTGCTACCGGCACTCCACGGTATGGTGCGAGCGCAATATCTCCTTGCCGGCCACCAAGGCGTGG
>NZIJ01000024.1 GCA_002689915.1 Halieaceae bacterium
CAGATGGCAGTAAGCAGGTGCTGTCTGCTGAAAATGTGGTACTCGCTTCAGGATCCGAGCCCGTAACCATTCCACCCGCGCCCACAGACGACAAGGTTATTGTTGATAGTACGGGTGCGCTGACTTTCGATGCTGTGCCAGAGAGGCTCGGTGTCATCGGAGCAGGTGTGATTGGCCTGGAACTGGGTAGTGTTTGGGGTCGCCTTGGATCAGATGTCGTACTTTTTGAGGCCCTCGATACCTTCCTTCCCATGATGGACGCGCAGGTTGGCAAGGAAGCGGCCAAAGTTTTCAAGAAACAAGGGTTGGACATACGCTTAAACGCTTTGGTCACAGGTACCGATGTGAAAGGCGATGCAGTGACCGTTACCTACACCGAAAAAGGCGAAACGAAGACGGCGGAGTTCGATCGATTGATTGTTGCGGTTGGACGCCGACCGCGAACGAAGGATTTGTTCTCTACTGACTCGGGTGTCACCACCGATGAGCGCGGCTTTGTCTTCGTTAACGATTATTGTGCGACTGAGGCGCCGGGTGTCTGGGCCATTGGCGATATTGTTCGTGGCCCCATGCTGGCCCATAAAGGGTCTGAAGAAGGCGTAATGGTGGCAGAGCGCATTCACGGTAAACCCGTGCAGCTCAATTACGATTGCGTGCCATCCATCATTTATACCCATCCCGAAATTGCCGGTGTCGGAAAGACGGAGCAAGAGCTCAAAGCAGAGGGTATTGACTATAAAGCGGGTTCGTTCCCCTTTGCAGCCATTGGGCGCGCCTTGGCGAGTGGCGAGACGGACGGCTTCGTGAAGATTCTCGCGGACGCGAAGACGGATCGTGTTCTCGGAGCTCACGCGATTGGGCCTTCAGCGGCTGATTTAGTGCAGCAAATGGTGATTACCATGGAGTTTGGTGGCAGCACTGAAGACTTGCAGCTTATGGTCTTTGGTCATCCGACGATGTCAGAAGCCGTTCATGAGGCAGCGTTAGCCGTCGATGGCATGGCGATTCACATGCCAAATCGCAAAAAACGATAAATCAATTTAAATCCCCAGCATACTCATGCTGGGGTTACGACTGTACGAAGGTGCAGCCTGTATAAACCATAAAAGGGGAATGTATGAACTTGCACGAGTACCAAGGCAAGGCACTGTTTGCAGAGTACGGCTTGCCCGTATCTGTCGGACAGGCCGTGGATACGCCGGAAGCAGCAGAGGCTGCAGCTAATGAAATCGGTGGCGATAAGTGGGTTGTAAAGGCTCAGGTCCATGCCGGTGGACGCGGTAAGGCAGGGGGCGTCAAGCTTGTCGACTCGCCCGCCGAGGCTCGCGCTTTCGCAGCGAACTGGCTCGGTAAAAACTTGGTCACCTATCAAACGGATGCCAATGGTCAGCCCGTGTCTAAGATTTTGGTGGAAACCTGCACAGACATCGCCGATGAGCTCTATCTGGGCGCCGTCGTTGATCGATCTTCGCGCCGTATTGTATTTATGGCCTCGACGGAAGGCGGTGTTGAAATTGAGAAGGTAGCAGAAGAGACGCCTGAGAAGATTCTCAAAGCAACAATCGATCCCCTGGTAGGACCTCAGCCTTTTCAGGGGCGTGAGCTGGCTTTTAAACTGGGACTCACCGGTCAGCAAGTGAAGCAGTTTGTCAATATTTTCAATGGCTTGGCAAACCTTTTCAAAGATAAAGACCTGGCGCTCATCGAAGTTAACCCACTCGTTATTACCGACGAGGGCAACTTGCACTGCCTCGACGCAAAAGTGGTTGTCGACTCTAATGCGATGTATCGCCATAAAGACTTGCAGGCGATGCATGACCCGTCGCAAGACGATGAGCGCGAAGCCGCGGCAGCTGCTTGGGACCTAAACTACGTGGCGCTTGAGGGCAATATTGGTTGCATGGTGAATGGCGCAGGCTTGGCGATGGGGACAATGGATATCGTCAAACTTCATGGGGGAGAGCCGGCTAACTTCCTCGACGTAGGGGGTGGCGCGACCAAAGAGCGGGTTACGGAAGCATTCAAAATTATTTTGAGTGACGAAAACGTGAAAGCTGTTCTGATCAATATCTTCGGTGGAATTGTTCGCTGCGACCTGATTGCGGAGGGTGTTATCGGTGCCGTAAATGAAGTAGGGGTCGAAATACCTGTGGTTGTGCGCCTCGAGGGCAACAATGCAGAGCTCGGTCGTCAGGTCCTCGCGGACAGTGGTTTAAATATTATTGCGGCAACCAGTCTGACCGATGCGGCTCAGCAAGTCGTCGCTGCGGCCGGGGGTGCAGCATGAGTATTCTTATCGATAAAAACACACGCGTTATTTGCCAAGGGTTCACAGGCTCTCAAGGCACGTCACATTCTGAGCAGGCGATTGCTTACGGTACACAAATGGTTGGCGGTGTGACGCCAGGTAAGGGCGGTCAGGAGCATCTTGGACTGCCTGTATTCGACACCGTTGGTGATGCGGTCTCGCAAACAGGTGCCAATGCGTCGGTGATTTATGTTCCTGCGGCATTTTGTAAAGACTCCATTTTGGAGGCGGCTAATGCAGGCGTTGAACTGATTGTCTGTATCACTGAGGGCATTCCGACTCTGGATATGCTCGATGCAAAGGTGCGTTGCGATGAGCTGGGTGTCCGTCTTATTGGTCCAAACTGCCCTGGTGTTATAACGCCTGGGGAGTGCAAGATCGGTATTATGCCTGGGCATATTCACCTTCCTGGTAAGGTCGGCATTGTCTCGCGCTCTGGTACCTTGACGTACGAGGCGGTGAAGCAGACGACTGATGCGGGCTTTGGCCAGTCAACTTGTGTTGGAATCGGTGGAGACCCTATACCTGGGTCTAACTTCATCGATATTCTCGGCTTATTTGAGGAAGACGATGCTACTCAGTCAATTGTGATGATTGGCGAAATTGGCGGGTCAGCCGAAGAAGAGGCCGCCGCCTTTATTAAGGATAATGTTACAAAGCCGGTCGTATCCTATATCGCTGGCGTGACGGCCCCGAAAGGTAAGCGCATGGGTCATGCCGGTGCGATTATCTCAGGTGGAAAAGGCACAGCTGATGAAAAATTTGCGGCGCTGGAAGATGCTGGAGTTAAGACCGTTCGTTCGCTCGCTGAAATTGGCTCGGCAATGGCAGAAATAACGGGCTGGTAAGAAATAGGCAGCAGCAAGCCCAAAGCCCGCTTTATGCGGGCTTTTTTGTGCTCGAGGCTTACGAGTGGGCGTCTTGATACTCATGTCAAAAGCTTGGTGGAAATTTCACTCTAACGCCTTGAAAACGGCCGCATCGTTCCCCATTTGTAAGCTAAGCGAAATAACAGGAGCTCGTCATGTCCGACAAACAAACCATGGGATTCCAAACTGAAGCGAAGCGTCTGCTTCAGTTGATGATTCACTCACTTTACTCAAACAGAGAGATCTTTTTGAGGGAGCTAATTTCGAATGCCTCAGATGCGATCGATAAACGGCGTTTTGCGGCCATTGAAGATAGCTCGCTTGATGTAGGTGGTGAGGGTTATGAGATCCGGGTAGACGTGAATGAGGATGAAAAAACGCTCACCCTTATTGATAACGGCATTGGAATGTCGCGCGATGACATCATTGAAAACCTTGGGACCATTGCCAAATCAGGTACCGCGGCCTTTATGGATCAACTCAGTGGTGATCAGCAGAAAGACAGCCAGCTCATTGGGCAGTTTGGTGTTGGCTTTTATTCGTCCTTTATTGTTGCTGACCGCGTAGAGGTAATTTCTCGAAAAGTCGGTGAGGAAACAGCGACTCGCTGGGAATCCACTGGGGAAGACGAGTTTAGCATCGACGCGGCTGAGCGCGATGCGCCTGGAACAACCGTTATCTTGCACCTAGACGGCGAGGCAGAAGAGTTCGCATCGTCTTGGCGAGTACGCAGCGTCATCAAAAAGTACTCTGACCATATTTCGGTTCCGGTGTTGATGCTCGAGACACCGCCCTCGACCGAAGACGACGAGGAAGCGGCGCCCGAGCCCTCGTGGGAACGAATTAACGAGGCGAAGGCATTGTGGACGCGAAGCCGGTCCGAGGTGACCGATGATGAGTACACCGAGTTTTATCGCCACGTATCAAGCGACTATCAAGACCCACTGAGCTGGAGTCACAACCGCGTCGAGGGCAAACTGGACTACACATCACTTCTGTATGTTCCAAGCCAAGCGCCCTTCGATCTATGGAATCGTGAGGCAGCACGCGGACTCAAGCTCTATATTCAACGCACTTTCATCATGGATGATGCGGAGCAGTTTTTGCCTCTTTACCTTCGTTTTGTGAAAGGTGTGCTGGACTCTCAGGACTTGCCGCTCAATATTTCACGTGAGATTTTGCAACAGAGCCCTCAGGTGGATTCGCTTCGCAACGCTGTGACAAAGCGTGTGCTTGATATGCTCAGCAAAATGGCAAAGTCAGACAGCGAGAAGTACCAGAGTTTCTGGGATGTCTTTGGCAATGTCCTTAAGGAAGGCCCGGGCGAGGATTTCGCTAATCGAGAGAAAATAGCGGAACTTCTTCGGTTTGCCTCGTCGCACTCTGACGACGCCACACAGAACGTGTCACTCAAGGGCTATGTTGAACGCATGATAGACGGGCAAGATGCGATCTATTACGTCGTGGCCGACAATCATGTAACAGCCAAGAACAGCCCTCACATCGAGGTGTTCCGTAAGAAGGGCATCGAAGTACTGTTGCTGTCAGATCGTATCGACGACTGGTTAATGGGGCACTTGAACGAGTTTGATGGCAAGTCGCTGAAGGATATCGCAAAAGGTGAGCTGGACTTAGGTGAGAGTACCGAGGAAGAGAAGGCGGAGCTTGAGGCTGCTAAGACCGAAAACGAAGGTCTTCTGGAAAGGCTCAAGTCGGTGCTCGAGGGCAAGGTGAGTGAGGTTAGACCTACCATTCGCTTGACTGACTCGCCGGCTTGTCTTGTCGTGGGAGAGCATGAGCTCGGAGCCCAGATGCGACGTATTTTAGAGGCCGCCGGTCAAGAACTCCCTGACA
The DNA here is from genome assembly GCA_002689915.1 of Halieaceae bacterium. Taxonomy (GTDB): domain Bacteria; phylum Pseudomonadota; class Gammaproteobacteria; order Pseudomonadales; family Halieaceae; genus Luminiphilus; species Luminiphilus aquimaris. The sequence goes on from NZIJ01000024.1 coordinate 5,032, forward strand.
GTGAACCGATTCTAGAAGTGAATACGAGTCACGGTCTGGTAAAGCGCATGGATGCAGAGCAGGATGAAGACAGGTTTGCGGATCTTGCGTTGATTTTACTAGATCAAGCAACGCTGGCAGAGGGCTCACAGCTTGAAGATCCAGCAAGCTACGTCGCGCGGATGAATAAACTCCTTGTGGAGATGAGCGCCTAGAGTGCTTGTTACCCTGTGGCGGCATGGCGAGGCGGGACAGGCCGCCTCAGACGCCGCGCGTGAATTGACTGTGCGTGGTGGCGAACATGTCGGCATGACGGTTAAGGCTTACAAAGACTGGTGCCAAAACACTAAAGTTGAANTACCGAGTTACTGCGCCCACAGCCCGCTGACTCGCACGTGTCAAACAGCGAGCATTTTAGACGCCCATTTGTGTTTTGAGACATTGGGATCTCATGACCAGCTGGCGCCGGGTCAGCGCAGCTATAGTCAAGGACGTTTCCTTCAGGACGATGTAGCCCATCAGTTGATCGTGGGCCATCAGCCCTATCTTTCTGAGCTCATTAATGTATGGTGCGACACCGCGCAATACCATGGGCTGTCAACCAGTGGTGTTGCGATCATTCGCCTACTCATGCCGAGTCGCGGTGGCGGTGAATTGCTTTACTACGAGCCAGAGGGATTTTTATTTTGACAAGTCACGCCGATGAGATTGGGTTTGAGGTGGACGGGCTGACTTATCGGGGACTCCTTTGGGGTGATCCTGCCGATCCGCTTGTGTTTGCAATTCATGGTTGGCTTGATAATGCGCTGAGTTTCGCTCGCCTGGCACCACTGCTCAAAGGTTATCGAGTGCTCTCCATTGATCTATCGGGTCACGGTTTGAGTAGTCATCGATCGCCTGATGCGAACTACCATATCTGGGATGATATTCCGCAGCTACTGGATATTGTTGAGCAGATGGGCGTCGACTCCCTTCATGTTGTTGGGCATAGCCGTGGCGCCGCTGTAGCAGGTGCTTTCGCGGTGGCTCTCGAAGACAAGTGCGCATCTCTCTCGATGTTGGACGGGATGATTTCGCGGTCGTTCGAGAACGACAATGGCGCCGAGTTGTTTAAGGGTTCAATCGCCGAACGAAAAAAATATATGTCACGGCCGCCGCGAATATTCAGCTCCGTTGAAGACTTTATCAACTCCCGATCACGCTATGGTTTTACACGAGAGAACGCCGAATTGTTGGTCCCACGAGCGTTAAAGCAGGTTGAGGGCGGGTGGCTTTTGTTGAGTGACCCTAAATTGTTTGGCAGCAGCACCGTGAAGCTGTCAGAGGAGGCGTCAGACTCATTTTACCGAGCGATGAAAGCGCCCGTTGCGGCCATAACCGGTGACGAGGGTTTTTTCACCAGTGACGATGCGCAGGCGAGGATCGCTGGAATCAAAGCCTTGGTAGATCGCTTCTACCCTGTCGTTGTAGCGGGGCCTCACCACTTCCATATGGAAGGCGACGTACAGGCGCTTGCAGATATGCTTGTCAGCTTCTTTGCCACAGGTGTTATGGGGCAGCGGTCTACCTCCATTCGGCAAGCAAGCTGATTTCCCTGTCTTCATATCCGCTAGGGAGCCAATAGCCCAAAGTCATAGAGCGGCGGTCTTTACTGCCAACCTCCCTGAACAGCGGCCTGGTTCGATGCCCGTCTCACGATGATCTCATTCGCTCGAGTTTGAGTGTACGACGCGGATAGACCGATCAAGTCTCCTTTCCCTCAAGATGTTAGAATTCGTCCGTACCAACACAGGAAAGTCGCGTGACAACATTTCGTGAAATGCTTATTGCTACTGAGGAACAGCTCATCGCCGCCGGTGTGTTTTGCGGTCACGGGTATGAGTCGGAGCATGATGAGGCGGTAGCGTTGGTGTTGACAGCAGCGTCCCTGTCGGTCGTGAATACGGGTGCTGAGATCCTTGATGAGCCTTACCCTGAATTTGCTGTAAATGTCTTAAACGCGTTTATGAGCAAGCGTTGTGTCGAGCGACTACCGGTTGCCTACATCACGGGAGAGGCCTGGCTCGGTCCGCTTTGTTTCAAATCGGATGCTCGGGCGTTGGTGCCGCGATCGCCTGTTGCTGAGCTCATACTGAATCGATTTGAGCCTTGGTACCAAGACACCAGTCCTCAGGTTATTGTTGATGTTTGTTGCGGCGGAGGGAGCCTTGGCATGCTGGCAAAGTCGGCATTTCCAGAGGCTGTGGTACTGCTAAGTGATATCGATTCCGACGCCATCGGCTTAGCTCGGGATAATGCTGCGATTCACGATGTCGATGCGATTGTCAGGGCAGATTTGCTTTCTTGGTGTGCCGATAACGTTGTTGACATCATTTTAGCTAATCCCCCGTATGTTGATGCTGAGGATATGCGCGACTTGCCGCCTGAATATCTTCACGAGCCAGGCCTTGCTTTGAGCGGTGGCGAGGATGGTTTGGATTTAGTGAGAGTGATGCTCGTTGATGCTGCGCGAATCCTGAGTCCTGCGGGGATTTTGATCCTTGAGGTCGGCAACAGTATCGATGCGCTAGAAGGGCTCTCAGAGGTTCTCCCGCCCTTGTGGGTTGAATTAGCGCAGGGCGGTCATGGCGTTGCCGTCTTTATGGCGCAAGATCTGGCACAATGGGCCGCTCAGGAGTCGAACACCCCCTAGGGCGGTTCATGCGTTGCAGGTTTAGGAAACGATATGTCTGGTAATACATTCGGGAAATTATTCACCGTTACGACTTTCGGTGAGAGTCATGGACAGGGGCTCGGGTGCATTATTGATGGATGCCCGCCAGGATTGGCGCTGAGTGCTGCGGACCTTCAGCCCGATCTTGATCGCAGAAAGCCTGGCACTTCGCGGTTCACAACGCAGCGAAAAGAACCGGATGAAGTTCAGATTTTATCGGGGGTCTTTGAGGGTGAAACCACGGGGACTCCCATTGGATTGCTGATTATGAATGCCGATCAGAAATCCAAAGATTACAGCAAGATTAAGGATGTTTTTCGCCCTGCGCACGCGGACTATACGTATCAGCAAAAGTACGGTGTTCGAGACTACCGGGGAGGGGGACGATCATCTGCCAGAGAGACCGCGATGCGGGTGGCGGCGGGAGCGGTGGCCAAAAAATGGCTCGCTGAGCGCTATGGCGTTCGGATTCGCGGCTGTCTTAGCGCCCTAGGGCCTTTGCAGGTAACAGATACCGATTGGGACCTTGTTGAAACGAACCCATTTTTTTGTGGCGACGCGCAGTTAATTCCCGAACTTGAGTCGTTCATGACCCAGATTCGGCGAGAGGGTGACTCGATAGGCGCCAAACTCGAAATTATCGCTGACGGGCTTCCGCCTGGCTGGGGCGAACCCATTTTTGATCGCCTCGATGCTGAAATTGCATCGGCCATGATGGGCATTAATGCGGTCAAAGGTGTCGAAATTGGTGATGGATTTGACGTCGTCAATCAGCGTGGCAGCGAGCACCGCGATGAACTCACGCCAGCGGGTTTTCTGAGTAATCATGCCGGGGGCGTTTTGGGTGGAATTTCCAGTGGTCAGCCGTTGACGGTGAAGATCGCGCTAAAGCCAACCTCTTCGATACAGGTCCCGGGCCAAAGCATCGATGTAAATGGTGAGGTAGCTGACGTCATCACCACTGGGCGCCACGACCCGTGCGTCGGGCTTCGTGCGGTGCCGATTGCTGAGGCGATGTTGGCGCTGGTGCTAATGGACCACGCGTTGAGACAACGAGGTCAGAATGCCGATGTTGCCTCGCCTACGCCTGTTATTTGATTGCTGCAATGTTGAAGCGACGCTACGTAAAAGCCCTTAGAACAGCAACCCTCGGTATTTTGGCCACCGCAGCGCTAATCTGGGGTGCTGTTGATATTGTTGGGGTCTCTGGCGAGGCGCTGATGGAGTACTTATGGATCAGCGCGCAAGGCGTGGTCTTAATCGTGTTGGGAGCCATTCCTTTCGCGCTGCTGCTGCGCTCGTTGCGAGGCCGGAAATGAATCTCCGGTAGGCGTATCTCAGTGAGCGCCTGCTTCGATATCAATGTCTAGCGTCATTTTGTTTTCTAGCTGATCTAATCGTTCCCTAAGCTCGCCGATATCCAGTGATTCAGGAGCGCGGGTGGCTAGTTCTGCGATGAAAAGATCGCCACCGGACCACGCGGCATTCTCCACCCGTGAGCTTAATTGCAGGATATTGATATCTGAATCGCTCAGTTCGTGGGTAACCTCGTAGACGATTCCTGCCCGGTTTGGGCCGGTTAATGTCAGGTAAAGATTGGGCTCGTGCCTTGGCGAGGCATCAACAGCAGTTAAGCTCACAACCAAATCATCGGTGTAATTCGCTTCGATAGCACTGCTTAGGTTCTTAAAGCCAGACTCCGAAACGTTGATCAAAATCGCGCCTGCAAAGGCCCCTCCGAGACGTGTCAGCTCACTTTGTTGCCAGTCACCGTCGTGAGCGACCACCATATCTGCCAATGTCTCGACAAGGCCTGTGCGATCTGCGCCGGCAAAGGTAATAACGTATTGTTGTTTCATGCATCCCCCTTCAGACGCGTAACGGGTATGATCACTTTCCACTAACCTGTTTCTGCGCAAGTTGTGCGGGACTATACGCAGTTTTCGCTTAAGGAGTTGACTATGAGATGGCTAACTTTACTGTTGATCGCTATTGCACCCAGTGTTTTTGCTGATGGACATCATGGTGCACATGTTTCGTTAGATTGGGATGCCGCGCTTACGGGTGAGCATCGAAGCGACGCAAACAAGGCGCGTGATGCACACCGGCACCCGCAGGAAACACTACAGTTCTTCGGTTTGAAGCCAAATATGACCGTTCTTGAGGTCTCACCTGGCGGAGGTTGGTATACCGAGGTACTTGCGCCACTTCTTGCTGAGCAGGGAAGGCTTGTTGCCGGTCATGGGTCACCCAACGGCAGTGCGTACAGTCGTCGCTCATTGGGTCGCTATTTGCAAAAGCTAGGCGAAAACCATGACGTATACGCGAGTGTAGACGTCCGCGTAATGCAGCCGCCGCAAACCCCCATCGATGTTACGGCCGAGTCCATTGATTTGGCGGTCGTGTTTAGGAACGTGCACTCATGGCTTCGCGCAGATAATGCCGAAGCGGCACTTGCTGATATTTTTCGGTCACTGAAGCCTGGCGGCACACTGGGGATTGTTCAACACCGAGGTGTTGAAGGCACGACCCTTGAAGATATGAAACGCAAAGCTTACGTCCCGGAATCAAAGGTTATTTCGCTTGCTCAGGCGGCAGGGTTTGTTCTCGATGCGAAAAGCGAGATCAATGCGAACCAAAAAGATACGAAAGACTATCCTCGGGGGGTTTGGACGTTGCCGCCCTCGTTTACTGAGGGGGATAAGGACCGCAAGCGTTATGCGGCGATTGGTGAAAGTGATCGAATGACACTGCGCTTTAAGAAGCCCGAGTAATGCCATCGGTCTAGAGAAGTATCTGTGTCCAGCGACGATCAACAAGTAGATGCGACGGGCCTCAAATGCCCGGAGCCCGTTATGATGCTCCATGCAGCGATACGTCGGGCGGGTGTGGGTGATGTCGTCTGTTTAACGGCGACAGACCCCTCTACACAGCGCGACGTGCCCAGTTTTTGTGAGTTTCTCGGACATAGCTTGCTGGAGACGAACCTTACTCAAGAGCAATTTATTTATCGAGTGAAGAAAGCAGGCTAAATGGTTGTTAATAAACTATTTTTTGAGCCAGCTGCACTCTGCCTTACTGAGTGCTTCAATCGCGCCTTTAGCCTCACTGAGAACACTGTACTTGAGGGGGGGGCGAATGAGCCTTATTACCGCCCCGGCTCGCCAAACGTCATTTATTTCAGGGAAGACTATAGTCGCAGCGCGCTTCATGAAGTGGCACATTGGTGCGTTGCAGGCGCTGCAAGGCGAGGACTGCCTGACTATGGTTACTGGTACGCGCCCGACGGACGCGACGAGGCGCAGCAGGCGGCTTTCTATGGCGTTGAAGTGAGACCGCAGGCGATCGAAAAAATGTTCTGTGAGGCGCTAGGGATCGACTTTAAGGTCAGTGTCGATAACTTGTCAGTGTCGCTCTCGGATCCGGCCATTGCATCCTTCACTGCGGCGGTTAATGACGAGTTTGACCGGCTATCGAGGTGTGGTTTACCTGAGAGAGCTGAGCTATTTCGCAGAGCATTGACCCAATGTATTTAGCGGGCTGAGTGAAGGGAGACGCGTTACCTTGCCATGAGTAAGCCAAGAGTCGTTATCGATAGTGCTATCCGGGTGACACCACGGCTTCGAGCGCTACCCATAGAACTTGTCCCACAGGTTAGCACCGATATTTCGCGCGATACGCTCGTTGACGCCCAGGCCTTGCTAACGCGAACGGTCACGCGTGTCGATGGGCGTCTTTTAGATGGTGCCGATGTCCGCTTTGTCGGTACCGCGAGCGCTGGTACAGACCATATTGATTTGAACTATCTGGCGGCGCGTGGCATTCCTTTTTCAAGCGCTGCTGGCTGCAATGCATCCGCCGTTGGAGACTACGTGCTCGCTGCTATTGCACTGTGTGGGAAGTTAGAGCCTATCTTAGCTGGCGCGGAGGTTGGACTCGTTGGTTATGGCAACGTAGGGCGGGGTCTCGCAAAGCGATTGGCAGCGCTTGGAGCCCAAGTCCGTGTTTATGACCCTTGGACAACACAGTTCGACTCACATGTGCAGGAAACGGACCTGCAAGGGGTTCTCTCTTGCGGTGTTGTTAGTCTGCATGCGGCGCTACATCACTCCCAGCCATTTCCGAGTTTTGGGATGATTGGTGTGCAAGAGGCCAAGGTCATCGGGCGCGATACCTTGTTTATTAATGCAGGACGAGGCGGTTTGCTGAGCGAGGAGGCCGCTCTCTATCTCGTGGAGCGGGGTGTCGACCTTGTACTTGATACATGGCCAAACGAGCCACGGGTATCGCTCGAGCTGTTAAACGGCGCGCGCTACGCGACCCCCCACATCGCGGGTTATTCCGAGACAGCCAAAAACAATGCCACAGATTTCCTCATCCCGCCCCTTATTGAAACGCTGGAGCTCGAAGACCACGGAGCTGTCCCTCAGGGTGAGAGTAGTCATACCGTTTTGCCTTTTGGGAGTGCAGATAACAGCGTGCTGGCCTCTCTACTCAGTTCAGTTGGGAGAATTGAGGCCGACGACGCCAAGTTTCGCGCGGCATGGGCACGAGACCAGGGCCCCGATACGTTTGAGCGACAGCGGCGCGAATACACCATGCGCCAACAACTTGAGGGGCTTTTGGTTAGCGGAGAAGCCTCATCATTGCGCTTGAATGGGTGGCTTGAGGCGCTTGGTGTCACGGTGAGACATTGAAATCGGGGAATTGCCCCTTATATCAGCAGACAGAAAGTGAAAAAGCACACGGAGAGCCGGTTATGAAGGACAAAGACGACGCCTACTGGCGAGAGAAGCTAACCTCAGACGAGTACCATGTACTTCGGAAGAAGGGGACCGAGCGCGCGTTTACTGGCGAATATTGGGATACCACCGATACGGGGACGTACAAGTGTCGCGGATGCGGTGAGGTGCTTTTCCAGTCGGAGAGCAAATTTGATGCAGGTTGTGGATGGCCGAGCTTCGATCGTCCAGTCGGTGATGCGGCCATCGCGCAGGAGCGCGATACCAGTTACGGGATGGTTCGAACGGAGGTGCTATGCCAAAAATGTGGCGGGCATCTCGGGCACGTCTTCCCCGACGGCCCCACCGAAACGGGCTTACGATATTGCATTAACAGCTTATCCATCGATCTCGACAAGGAGGGCTAAAGGGATCCCCCGCGCGGTAATCCGCCGGCTACGGCGAGTTAGGGAATCAACGCGTCCGTCGTCTCAATAGCCTTCTCGTCAAGATACGTTCGTATGGCTCTGATGTGATCGGGGCCAATTTCACAACAACCACCAATAATCTGGACGCCCATCTCGAGCCACGTTTTGACGAAGGCTAAATATTCAGCGGGGCCAAGGTCTACGCGACTCGATAGGCGGTCCACCGTGCTGCCAGGTACCAAAGCCTCCACTGAGGTAAATCCGTTGGCGTAGGCACCGCAACGGACACCCGACTTCAAAGCTATTTTGAGTCCTTCGGTCACCACCTCCGGTGTTGAACAATTCACCATAATGGCGTCTGGTGTATAGGGCTTAACTGCTGCAATGGCCGCTTCAAGCGTCTCCCCTGATCGTAGCTCTCGAGGATCTTTGTCGTTCAAGGTAAACGCAACGGCGCCCACAACACCGGCGTCGCGTATGGCTTTCGCGCCGGCTGTAGCCTCAGTGATGTTGCTCATGGTTTCGAGTAAGAATCCATCGACGGCATCTTTCTGCAACGTGACAAGCTCGCTGTACTGTTCATAGGCGCTGTCAAAATCGGGGGCGACGGTGTGATCGTAAGAGGCATTAAGTGGTGGCAGCGATGCAACGATCGATACCGAGTCTTGTGAAGACGCTGAGCCGATGCCTTGGCGCGCTGTGCTGACTGCCGCGTCAAGCATTTCCTTCACCGAGTACTCCGGTGCATACGTCTTTAGGCGATGGCGACTTATCGCGTAGGTGTTAAGGCAGATAACGCGCGCACCCGCGTCACAAAAGTCTCGATGAATATCAGCTACGAGATGGGGCTCGTCCAGCATTACTTTGGTTGACCANAGCGGATGNGGCGGGGCAGANCTGCGCTTGATGAGTTCTTGGCCAAGGCCACCATCGAGTAGNGTGATTNTAGACATGCGTTCTTGCTCTCATTTCTGAGTTTATGACAGAAGGTGNGTTTTGAGCTGATCGAGTACCAAATTTGGATCTTCGACCATTAGCGAATGGCCAGCGCCCGGGACGACACAAAATNTTGCATCGTTGAGCGCCGCTTGCAGGGTCTGCGTCGCTCTCAATGGTGTTAGACGGTCGGCATCGCCGTGGATCATTAAACTCGGTGCTGTGATCATAGCGGCGGCTTCGAGTCCATTCCGATAGGCATTGCAGGCGCGCATATCGACATCCAGTGCGGCCTGTATTTCTTCCTCATACCGTCGCATGCTGTCGCTCACCATCCACATGCCCGGGTTGGGATTACCGCCCATCAGATTCCGCTTGCTGAAACTAAACGATGTGAGCATAGCGTGCGCCGACCCGGGGCGGTTTGCCGTTGCATCGAGTATCGGGTCAGAAACAGGCATTGGGGCGATCGACCCAATTAGTACCACCTTTACTGCGCGAGCCTGCATTTTTGCAGCCGTCTCAAGCGTGATAAGGCTTCCCATGCTGTGGCCAACCAAAGCAACGCGTTGGAGTCCGAGATGATCGAGAATTTCGATAATCCAGTCGGACATGGCCTCAATGGAGGTCAGTACGTCGCCTGACGATCGGCCATGGCCTGGAAGATCGATAGCCAAGACATTGTAGTTATGGCGTGAAAAGTGTCGCGCAAAGAGCGTCCAGACACTGTGATCAAAGCCGGCACCATGAATAAAGACGACGGACGGTTTTGCAGAGTCAATCTCTTTGTTATTGGTGTAGAGATAGGCCGTTTCATTGTTAATCGTCAACTTCATGCGCCGGCACCCCCAGACGCCTTTTCTGCGGCGCGAAGACCCGCTTTGAGGTCCGCGATGAGGTCTTTCGGGTCTTCGAGTCCAACCGACAGGCGAATGGTTCCCTCGCCAATTCCCGCCGCGGCAAGCGCTGCCTCGTCCATCCGGAAATGAGTGGTACTCGCTGGGTGAATGACTAAGGACTTTGCGTCACCGACGTTGGCAAGATGTGAGAACAAATTGAGTGCGTTAACAAAGGCGATTCCAGCCTCTCGGCCCCCTTTTATTTCGAAGGTGAAGACCGCGCTGGTCCCTTTGGGGAAAAGTTCTTGGGCCAGGGCGTGATCGGGGTGACTCGAAAGGTCCGGGTGCGCGACGCCACTCACAGCCGCGTGAGTGCTTAGAAAGTCAACGACTGCACGTGTATTGGAAATGTGCTTTTCCATGCGCACACCCAGCGTTTCCATGCCCTGTAAAATGTAGAAGGCACTGGTCGGACTCTGGCAAGCACCGAAATCACGAAGTCCCTCTTTGCGTGCTCTTGATATAAACGCCGCTGGGCCAAACTCCTCGGTAAAGACGAGGTTATGAAAACCTTTATAGGGCTCAGATAACTGCGGAAATTTTCCCGATCCATCCCAGTCGAAACGCCCGCCATCCACCAATAAGCCGCCAATAACGATGCCGTGACCACTCAAAAATTTAGTGGCGGAATGCATAACGAGATCGGCACCGAGCTCAAAGGGCTTTATGAGGTAGGGCGTGGTGAAGGTTGAATCGACAAGAAGCGGGAGCCCGTGCTCGTGTGCAATGGCCGATACGCGGGGTATGTTCAGCACATCAAGCCCAGGGTTACCCACGGTTTCACCAAAAATAAGTCGCGTTTCAGGTCGTATCACTGCGCGCAGCGCCTTTTCATCGCGTGGATCTACGAATGTCGTCGTTATTCCAAAGCGCGGTAGCGTATACGCGAGCAAATTGTGGCTGGCGCCGGAGAGGGGGGCCCGGGCCCCGATGTGCGGGGCGGCGGCCGCGGGCATCAACGCGGCGCCGATCATGAG
>NZIJ01000046.1 GCA_002689915.1 Halieaceae bacterium
GCAAAGCAGCATGAGCGAATCGGTCGAGCGCTCGAGCAAGTCGGTTACCCCGAGGAGCGGCGTCGTGAGCACAGCTTTGAGACGCTGGCGCGCATTGTAGTGGGGCAGCAGGTGAGTGTCGCCGCGGCAACATCGATAAACAAAAAGCTCGTCACGGCATTGGGTGGACAGCTCACCGCAACGGAGGTTCTCAATGCCAGTGATGAGCGGCTTCGTAGTGCTGGATTATCTCGGCAAAAAGTCACTTACATTCAGTCCCTCGCAACGGCCGAGGCAACGGGTAGTTTGGTGTTGGATAGCCTGCCTGAGCTGACTGACGATGATGCGGCAAATGTGATTACGCGCATCAAGGGTTTTGGCGAGTGGTCGGCCCACATGTACCTCATGTTTTCGCTCGGAAGACCGGATATTTGGCCGGTTGGCGATCTGGCCGTTCGTGAGGGGTTTAGGCGCATTCAAGGACTCGATGAGCGACCCTCTGCGGGTAAGTTGAAGCCGATGGGTGAGGATTACAGACCGTACCGAAGTAGTCTCGCGATGTTGTGCTGGCGGTTTTGTACCGCTGAGCCGCTTTAAGGCTCCGACAGTGTGAGTGAGTTTTCAGAACGCGATCGGCAATTTATGTCCCGGGCCCTCGAACAGGCGTCCAGGGCAGCGCGTCTTGGGGAGGTGCCTGTCGGCGCCGTGGTTGTCATGGGCAATGAGGTTGTCGCCGAGGCTTGTAATCAACAGATTACGTTGAGCGACCCTTCGGCACACGCAGAGCTGCTGGCGCTTCGCACGGCGGCGGCAACCGTCGGAAATTATCGACTGCCAGGTTGTGAGCTCTTTGTAACGCTTGAGCCTTGCACAATGTGTTGTGGCGTTATGGTTCATGCGCGTGTATCGCGGCTTGTTTTTGGCGCGAGAGAGCCGAAAGCCGGTGCGGTTATTAGCGCCGCTTCGGCGCTCGATAACGACGCCCTCAATCATCGCGTTCTTTGGTCAGAAGGCTTGTATGCCGACGAGAGTGCTGCGCAGCTTAAAGCATTCTTTAAAGCCCGCCGATCGTTAAAGGCTTAGGGGCGTCCAGTTAAGCAGATCGCTCGCTTTAGCAGTCAGGTCGTCAAGATTTAGTCGTTGCGAGATCGTTTGCGATGGAATGTCCTGTAGCGCCAAGGTCGCTTGGTAATGCCGAATGTTGTCGACATAGGTGACCGCCTCTCGGCCTCTTGCAAAGCCATGCCTCAAATGGGGGTAAATGTCGGGATTTTGCAGATCCGGCAAGTGTTTTCGCACGTCTTGCCAAAGGTGCGGATCTCCGCCATGTCCCTCGGTTAAGCGCCGGGCTTCTTCGAGATGCGCCATACCCACATTGTAGGCTGCCAATGCCATCCACGTTCGGTCTGGCTGCTCAATGTCGTTTGGGAGGCGACGCAGTAGGTTACGTAAAAAGCGCGCGCCTCCTCGAAGGCTTTGTTCGGCGTCTAGCCGGTTTTTTACACCCACCTCACGCGCAGTTGGACGCGTTAGCATCATCATGCCGCGCACACCGGTAGGCGACTTAGCCATCGGGTCCCAGTGTGACTCTTGGTAGGCGATAGCGGCCAGTAGCTGCCAGTCGAGTCTGAATTCTTGAGCAACTGACTCTATGAGGGAGCGCCACTTGGGCAGTGTCTTCTCCACCGCACGCTGAAAGGTGAATAGCTCAATGCGTGACGTATTGGCATCGCTGCCAAAATAACGATCTTCTAAATCGGTAAGGCGGCCGTCAGCAGCTGCACTGTCCAGAAATTCATTGATCTTGGCTTGCCAAGCGGGGGCTCTTGCATCCAGCCCTAGATACCAAACTGTGTTGAGCGTCTCTTTGAGTTGAAAGGCTTTGGCCACTCTTGGATACAGCCGTTGCTGCATTGAGAATTCACCGGAGTCTAGAACCGCGACGTCAGCCTGATCCGCTTCTATCTCACTAAGGACAGCGCTGGACTGGGCCGTTTCGAGTACACGGTAGGTAACGTCTGGATCCATCTCACTGAGCATGCTTAGGCGTGTTCTATGATGACTGCCTTGCATAATGACAATATCGAGCCCCGTGAGATCCTCGACACCCCGAGGTCTAAACTGACCTGCCTTGTAGACGACGACGGGATGTTGGGCAAGATAGGGTCTCGTTGACGTAAAGACCTGATCACGTGCAGTTGATTGCGTTAAGCCAGCCGCAGCGATATGCGCTTCCCCGCGAGCAAGTGTGTCGAAAACTTCCTCGATGGTCGACGCCACCTTGATACGAAGCGTCATATCTTGTGAGTCTGCGAAAGCGTGAAATAGCTCGTATTCCAGTCCGGCCGGCTCATTGGCGCCTAAATAATAGGTGGTAGGCCCGTTGCGTGTAATAACAACAAGCTCATTGCCGGGAGCAAACGCGTCTAGAACGGTCGGGTTGCCACAGCCGGTTAAGAATAAAGTTGTGATCAATAGCCACTGTCTCATGTCGCGAGTGTAGCCTAGATCTTTGCTTTGGACATTCACCCGGCGACGTAGGCAAGGTATGATACGCGCTTCCAATAGTAGGATTTGCCCATGCTCCTCTTGCCCGGGTCGGACGCGCTGTCAGCCCCCCGATTTAAGCGCCTATCGAACGCGATAGCACAGCACGATTCAACGTTAAAACTGACACGCGCGTTTTTCGTTTACGCGGTCGAAACGACGGGCGAGGTTGACGCCGAACAGCTTGCGGCCCTTTTGCAGCCGGGAACCACACCTCTGCCTCATGGAGACGAGCTCACACAGGACAATATCGTCATTGTGGCGCCGCGCATTGGGACAATATCGCCCTGGTCTAGCAAGGCGACCAATATTGCCAATAACTGCGATTTTGATGCCGTGCAACGAATCGAGCGTGCCGTTGTTTACGTTATCGAGGGTGTGAAACAGTTTACTGAGCAGCGAGCGCTTCAGGCCTTATTGCATGATCGAATGGTCGAGACCGTGATGGCGTCTTATGAAGACCTCTCGATGCTATTTAGTGATGTTTCACCTCGACCGCTCACCTCAGTGCCCGTGATAGAAGCAGGCCGAGAGGCTTTGGTCGAGGCCAACGGCAACTTGGGATTGGCGTTGGCAGAGGATGAGATTGATTACCTTGCAGAGGCGTTTGCCGCTTTGGGGCGAGACCCGTCGGATACCGAGCTGATGATGTTCGCACAGGCCAACTCTGAGCACTGTCGACATAAGATTTTTAATGCGTCGTGGACCATTGACGGCATCGATCAAGACTGGTCGCTGTTCGGCATGATTAAGAACACGTATCAGCAAGGTGGGGAGCAAGTGCTGTCCGCCTATTCCGATAACGCAGCGGTTGTAGCAGGGCACACCGCTGGTCGCTTTTATCCTGAGCCTGCCTCGCAGTCCTGGACCTTCCATGAAGAGCCGATAGCGCTCTTAATGAAAGTTGAAACACATAATCACCCGACTGCGATTGCGCCATTCGCAGGGGCTGGCACAGGCTCTGGCGGTGAAATACGTGACGAGGGTGCGGTAGGTCGGGGCTCTCGGCCAAAAGCAGGTCTATGCGGCTTCACCGTCTCTCACCTCAACTTGCCCGGGTACGAACGTCCCTGGGAGACAGGTTATGGTAAGCCCGGTCGGATAGTGACTCCGCAGCAAATAATGACCGAGGGTCCGTTGGGTGCTGCTGCCTTTAATAACGAGTTTGGTCGACCGAACTTAGGTGGGTATTTTAGAACGTTTGAAGTTGCTACCAGCGAGGGTGTTCGGGGCTATCACAAGCCGATTATGATCGCAGGTGGTTTTGGCAATATCAAAGAAGAGCACGTTGATAAACCGCCGTTTTCTGCCGGAGCAAAGCTGGTGGTGTTAGGCGGTCCTGCGATGCTCATTGGGCTTGGCGGCGGTGCGGCGTCCTCCATGGCCAGTGGATCGAGTACCGAAGACCTGGACTTCGCCTCGGTGCAGCGCCAGAACCCGGAGATTCAGCGTCGCTGCCAAGAAGTCATCGATCGCTGCTGGGAGCGTGGCGCNAATAACCCCATTGCCTTTATTCACGATGTGGGTGCGGGTGGTCTGAGNAATGCCTTCCCNGAGCTNGTAAAAGANGGTGGCTGTGGGGGCGATTTCGAGNTCCGCAATGTGCCGAGCGACGAAAAAGGCATGAGCCCACTCGANATTTGGTGCAACGAATCCCAAGAGCGCTATGTGATGGCGATCGATCCGGATCAATTGAGCACCTTCAGCGAAATTTGCATCCGCGAGCGTTGTCCTTTTGCCGTCGTGGGGGAAGCGACCGACGCACAGCACCTTCGATTGGGCGATACGTTGTTCGACAATAATCCTGTCGACCTGCCGCTCTCTTTGCTCTTTGGTAAGCCACCTAAGATGCATAGGGAAACGCAGCGTGTTGCGCCACCGGTCGATGATTTTAACGGTAACGTGCCCATTGCAGATGCCCTAGAGCGCGTTCTCACTTTTCCAGCGGTGGGCAGTAAAAGTTTTCTCATCACGATTGGTGATCGCTCGGTAACCGGCACGGTTGCGCGTGACCAAATGGTGGGACCATGGCAGGTGCCTGTGGCAGATGTGGCAGTCACGACAGCCTCGCTCGATACGCACCTAGGTGAAGCGATGAGCATGGGCGAGCGCACGCCGGTTGCGACCCTCGATGGTCCCGCCTCGGCGCGCCTTGCGGTGGCTGAGGCCGTGACCAATATATTGGCATCGCCAGTACAATCGCTGACTGATATTAAGTTGTCCGCCAACTGGATGTGTGCCGCAGGTTACTCCGGTGATGACGCTGTTCTTTATGACACGGTAAAAGCCGTGGGTCTTGAGTTTTGTCCTGCCCTGGGAATGACCATTCCAGTAGGTAAGGATTCGATGTCGATGCGCACTCAATGGGACGACGCGGGTGAGGCAAAAGCGGTCACAGCACCTGTTTCGCTTATCGTTTCCGCCTTTGCTCCGGTGGGTGATGCTCGCGAGACTTTGACCCCAGAATTAGTGCGTGATGAAGCGACGAGCTTATTACTGATCGATTTGGGTCGCGGTGAAAACCGCTTGGGCGGGTCGGTGCTGGCCCAAACCTATGGTCAGCTTGGAAATGCGGTCCCTGACGTCACGCCAGAAGATGTCCGATGTCTATTTGAGGCCATTAATGAGCTGAAGTCTGAGTGCCTCATTCAGGCCTACCACGATCGTTCCGATGGTGGCTTGTTGGTTGCCTTGTTGGAAATGGCCTTTGCCGCGAGATGTGGGCTTGATGTTCAAATCGACGCAGAGGTTGATGCGGCTGTCTCGACCTTGTTTAGTGAAGAGATTGGGGTCGTGATTCAGGTTGCGGATTCTACCTTGGATACCGTGCAATCAATTCTCGCTCAACACCAATTGGATGCGCTCACCTCCATTGTCGCAAAACCGCGACTCGATGAGCGTGTTGTGGTCAATACCGCGTCGTTTGAGTTGATCGACAGCCGACGAGGCGCCTTACAGCAGTTGTGGGCTCAAAATAGTTTTGTCATCCAGCGTGATCGAGATAACGCGGAGTGCGCGGATCAAGAATACGCTGACATCGTAGCTCCAAACCCCGGTTTGAGTGCCTCGCTGAGCTTCAGCGCGTCAGAGGATGTAGCCGCCCCCATGATCGCGACGGGTGTGAGACCCAAGATTGCCATCTTGCGAGAGCAGGGCGTCAACGGGCAAGCTGAGATGGCCGCAGCATTTGATCGCGCGGGTTTTGAATCGATTGATGTGCACATGTCTGACTTGAAGTCGGGCAGACGCCAGCTCACCGAGTTCAAAGGCCTCGCAGCGTGTGGCGGCTTCTCTTACGGTGACGTGCTTGGCGCAGGCGAGGGATGGGCGAAAGGGGTCCTATTTGACGCTGCAATGAGCGATCAATTCCAAGCATTTTTTGANCGAGACGACAGCTTTGCNTTGGGNGTNTGTAACGGTTGCCAAATGTTATCGGCATTGGCGCCNNTNATACCGGGNACTGAGCACTGGCCGCGTTTTGCTCGCAATGTGTCAGAACAGTACGAAGCCCGGCTTGTCCGNGTCCGCGTTGAAANGTCATCGAGTATCTTGATGGCGGGTATGGAAGGGTCTGAACTCCCGATTGTGGTCGCTCATGGCGAGGGTCGGGCCCAATTCAGAGACTCAGCGTCAGCGGCTCAGCTCGAGAACGCTGGACGAGTTTCTATGCGCTACATCGATAACCACGGGCAGCAAACAGAGGCCTTCCCAGCGAACCCGAANGGCTCTTTGAACGGTATTACGGGCCTTTGTAATGCGGATGGAAGCGTCAACATCATGATGCCTCATCCGGAACGCGTTTTCCGAACCGTTCAAATGTCNTGGGCGCCAAAAGAATGGCNTGAAGACTCAGGCTGGATGCGTCTCTTTCGCAATGCGAGGGTTTGGGTTAACTAAGCATGGCTTTCATTAGCAGAAACCGGCGCCACGCGCTAAACTTCGCGCCGCTTACCCGTGCGGCTAAAAAGCTGGGTGATATGGAGCATCAATGCTGAATCGTTATTCCTTGTGGAAAAATCTTCTCATAGCGTCTGTCGTCGCTATGGGCTTTTANTATGCGGCCCCCAATATTTATGCACCTGACCCTGCCTTGCAGATCGGTGGGTCAAGCGGATCGCAGGGTGTTGATGACGTTGTTTTAGCGCGCGCGAGTTCAGCCTTGAACGACGCGGGTATTGGCCATTTTGGTCAGGAAATTCAACAGTCAGGTAAAACGGGNCTNATCAGACTCGAAGGNCGCGATCAGCAGTTNAGAGCGCAAGCGACGCTGCAGCGNGCATTAGGTGACGGGTATATCGTTGCTCTGAACTTGGCGCCGACAACCCCTGATTGGTTGGTTCGCGGTGCGGCACAGCCAATGAAGCTGGGCCTTGATTTNAGTGGAGGNGTNCACTTCAAACTCGAGGTCGATGTCGATGCAGCAACGGCTAGGAAGCTTGAGCAATACGAAAACGGCATCAAGCGGCGNTTNCGTGAGGANCGNATTCGCGGTCGCGTTGCGTTGGAAGGTACTCGGGTTGGTATAACGTTCAGGTCGGTTGAGGATCGGGAGCGTGCGCGATCGGAGATTCGCGATCTCTATCCTGAGCTTTTGTTGGACCGTGTCGACGAGACAGGCCCACAACTGTTTGCCGAGGTGACTGANACCACNATTGCCGAAACAGTGGAATATGCGGTAGCGCAAAACCTTACGACGCTACGAAACCGGGTGAATGAACTCGGTGTGTCAGAGCCTCTGGTGCAGCGCCAAGGCACGAACCGAATTGTTGTTGAGCTTCCGGGCATTCAGGACACAGCGGAGGCAAANCGAATCCTTGGGAAGGTGGCGAATCTCGAGTTTCGACTTGTCGCCGAGACCAACGCGCCACTCTCGGAGAGNCAAAAATTTGAATACCGGGGTGAGACTCGGCAGGGCATGACTGAGTGGTTAGAGCGCGACATCATTATTACGGGTGAGCGCGTGTCNAATGCGGCAGCAAGCTTTGACCAAAACGGCCAGCCAAATGTTCAGATTACCCTCGATGGTGAGGGCGGTATGTTGATGTCGCGCGCCACGAGAGCCAATGTGAAAAGGCGNATGGGCGTTCTATTCATTGAGCGGAAATACCGAACGCAGTACGACGTGGATGAGAACGGCGAGACGGTCATCACACGTGAGCCCTATGACGAGAAAAGGGTACTTACCGCGCCCGTTATTCAGTCTGCTCTTGGTGCACAATTTCAAATCACGGGACTCGATAGCCCCGGCGAATCCTCTGAGCTTGCATTGATGTTGCGTGCCGGTGCGCTTGCAGCGCCNATTAGTTTCGTTGAAGAGCGCACAGTCGGCCCGTCTTTGGGCGCAGAGAANATTGAGCTTGGNGTGAAGTCACTGCAATTGGGGCTCGCGCTGGTTGTGCTGTTTATGATTGTGTATTACCGGGTGTTTGGTGTCATCGCCGTTGTNGCACTCACAGCTAATCTCATTTTATTGGTGGCNGTGATGTCACTGCTTGGCGCCACGTTAACGCTCCCTGGTATCGCCGGTATCGTGTTAACCGTTGGTATGGCGGTGGACGCTAACGTACTTATTTTCGCGAGAATTCGTGAGGAGCTTGCAGCAGGGACCTCAAATCAGCTGGCTATCCATAGCGGCTTTGAGCGTGCNGTGACAACCATTCTCGATGCCAATATCACTACGCTTATTGTTGCGGTGATTCTGTACGCGGTTGGCACTGGGCCGATTAAGGGCTTTGCAGTGACACTGTCCGTGGGAATCATTACCTCCATGTTNACNGCGATCATGGGTACCCGCGCGCTGGTCAATTTGGTTTACGGCGGAAGGCGAGTTCAGTCGCTCAGCATCGGGCATGTGACAGCGAAACCAACTTCGAAAACTGAGGGAGCTTCTGCATGAAATCGATTGCTTTTATGCGCGGGCGCTTTGTTGCCGCAGCGATCTCAGGTGCGTTACTGCTNACNACCNTTGTNTCTTTAGCAACNCANCAGCTCAANTGGGGTTTGGACTTCACCGGTGGAACGCTTATCGAACTCAACTACGAGCAGAGTGCAGACCTCGGGGGCATCAGAGACGAATTAGCGAACAGTGGTTTTGACGGCGCCTTGGTGGTCAGTTTCGGCACGGACCGCGACGTTTTGGTGCGTTTACCCATCAGTTATTCGGATGCGGAAGGCGCTCGTATGGTTGATGTGCTGCGTCAGGCCACATCCCAGTCTATAACGCTTCAGCGTATGGAGTTTGTCGGTCCACAGGTGGGCGATGAGCTACGTGAGCAGGGTGGTCTCGCCATGTTACTGGCGCTTGGACTTGTTTTGATCTACGTGGGTTTTCGCTTCCAAATTAAGTTTGCAATGGGAGCGGTCATCGCCTTAGCACACGACGTACTCATCATTCTTGGGTTCTTCTCGCTTACCCGCTTAGAGTTTGACCTCTCTGTTTTAGCGGCGATCCTGGCGGTGATTGGCTATTCACTCAACGATACCATCGTTGTGTCAGACCGGATTCGAGAGAACCTTCGGAAAATTCGTAAGATGGAGCCGATGGGCGTCATCGACGTATCACTAAACGAAACACTCGGGCGTACGCTGGTTACGTCTTTAACGACCCTGCTGGTGCTTACGTCGCTCGCGTTGCTAGGCGGCGATATGATCTTTGGCTTCGCTATTGCGCTTTTAGTCGGCGTAACCGTCGGTACCTATTCTTCGATTTACGTCGCCTCGACGTCGCTTCTGGCCTTGGGTGTCACGAAAGAAGATGTCGCCATACCGGTTAAAGAGGGTGAGGATCAGGACGCAATCGCGCCTTAAGGGTTTGTTCTGAGCCAGGCCGTTGGATTGAATCCAAGGTTTTCCCGTTCAGGTGCCTACCGTCTGAGTGCGGGCGCTTTAGCGAATAGCAGCTGCGAGTTGCTTGAGTAGTTTAGGGTTGGCACAGACGATATCGCCGTTGCCACCCAAAACGTCATCGCTGCCTTGGAAGTTTGTAATGAGTCCACCGGACTCACGAATGAGCAGCGCCCCTGCGGCGATATCCCAAGGCTTTAAACCGGCTTCCCAGAAACCATCGAGCCTGCCTGCCGCCACGTATGCAAGATCAAGCGCCGCGGCCCCCGCCCTGCGCACGCCCATCGAGCTTCCTGCCACTTGCCCGAGACCCTTTACGTACCAATCCATTTGATCGTCGCAGTTTCCGAGCCAAGGTGTGCCGGTACCGAAAAGACATTCCCGCATATCCGTGCGATCTGACACTCTCATACGACGGCCATTTAACTGCGCACCGCGCCCGCGTGACGCCGTGAATTCCTCTTGTTTGACCGGATCTAAGACGACCGCATGCTCGAGCTTCCCTGCTTTGATGCAAGCCATGCTGATCGCGTAGTGCGGAATGCCGCGCATGAAGTTGCTTGTGCCATCCAGCGGATCAATAACCCACACGTACTCCGCGTCGTCTGGCCCGGTCCTACCGCTCTCTTCGCAGATAAATGCATGATCTGGGTAGGTGTTTTGGAGGTTGTACAAAAGCTCTCGCTCTGCAGCCAGATCGACCTCAGTCACGAAGTCTGCTTTGCCTTTTGCTTCAAAACGCAAGCGGGTGAGGTCATCAGAAGCCCGAACAATCAGGTTGCCTGCTTTTCGTGCTGCGCGTAGCGCGATGTTGACCATTGGTTCCATGAGCGTGTCCAGGCTTGCGTGGGGGCGCGATCATATCAAGAAGCACGCTCCGCCGTCAGGTTTTGATACACTCGCCGCGCATTATTACAGGCACTTCTATGAATTCTCAAAACATACAGGTCGTATTGGTCAATCCCTCACATCCAGGAAACATCGGAGCGGTTGCTCGTGCCATGAAAAATATGGGGCTTCACCACCTTGTTCTGGTCGCACCCCGTAAATTTCCCGACCCCGAGGCGCAGTGGCGAGCGGCATCTGCAGTGGACATTATTGATAATGCACGTGTCGTTGAGACGCTTGATGAGGCGATTGGTGACAGTCAGTTCGTCGTTGGTACCAGTGCGCGTGATCGCCGAATCCCCTGGCCTGTTCAAGATGCGCGTCTCACGGCGGCTCGAATAGTTGAGAGGTCGGTTCAAGAAAAGGTATCAATACTGTTCGGGCGCGAAGACAGCGGCTTAAACAACGAGGAGTTGCGTCGGTGCAACCTGCACTGTCACATACCGACTCACCCTGACTATGAGTCGCTGAACTTGTCGATGGCAGTGCAAATTGTCTGTTACGAGATCCGTATGGCTGAACTTGAAGGAACGCTGCCTTCCGATGAGGACTCACATTGGGAGAACCCCTTTGCGACCTCTCAAGACATGGAGTACTTCTATCAGCATTTGGAAGAAACGCTTGTAGAGCTTGAGTTTTTAAACCCTGCGGCCCCCAAGCAATTGATGACGCGCCTTCGACGTTTGTATAGCCGAGTTCGCCTTGACGACATGGAAGTCCAAATATTGCGAGGTATTTTGAAGGAAACTCGACGGGTAATTCGCGAAAAAGGCACGAATTAACCGTATAAGCTGGTCCCCAAGGTAATTCTTGACTAAACTAGTCAGGTATTATGTAAGAGCGTCATGCGAAACACATGAAACTGACCACTCGGGGCCGCTACGCGGTGACAGCCATGCTTGATCTAGCGATCCATGGTGACAAGCAACCGATCACACTTGCCGATATTTCTCAGCGGCAAGAGATCTCGCTGTCATATCTTGAGCAACTGTTTTCTAAGTTGCGCAGAGAGGACCTAGTGCGCAGTGTGAGAGGACCCGGCGGCGGCTACCAGCTCGCCAGGAATTTCGATGCTATTTTTGTCGCTCAAATTATCGATGCCGTTGACGAATCTATCGATGCTACGAACTGTCAGGGTAGAGGTGATTGTAATCACGGCGAGGTGTGTTTAACCCATCACCTATGGCAAGACCTGTCAGATCAAATACACGGTTTTTTAAGCGGCATAAGCTTGGAAGACCTCGTGAAGCGCGGTGGGTTTAGAGCAAGCAGTTACATGGCGGGCATGGTAGACGCTCAGCCATTAACCATTAGAGATCAATAGACTCAATAGTCTGAGGAAGAGAGCAATATGGGAAAGGCCGAAACGATTAATGTGCCCATTTACCTAGACTACCTGTCTACGACCCCCGTAGACCCTCGGGTCGTGGAGGCCATGACACGGTGCCTTTCCATGGACGGTGTGTTTGGCAATCCGGCTTCTCGGTCGCATCAGTACGGATGGAAAGCCGAGGAGGCGATTGAAAATGCGCGCTGTCAGGTGGCAGAGCTCATTAACGCTGATCCTCGCGAGGTCGTTTGGACGTCGGGAGCAACGGAGTCAGACAATCTTGCGATCAAAGGCGCGGCCCATTTTTACCAGCGTAAAGGCAAGCACATCATTACCTCCAAAATCGAGCACAAAGCGGTTTTAGATACCTGCCGTCAGCTTGAGCGTGAAGGTTTCGAAGTCACATATTTGGAGCCAAATGAGGACGGATTGACCACCCCTGAGATGATTGCGGCTGCGCTACGCGAAGATACGACTGTGGTCAGCGTCATGCACGCCAACAACGAGATTGGCGTGGTGAACGACATAGCAGGAATCGGTGAGGTATGTCGTGAGCGAGGTGTGATTTACCACGTGGATGCGGCTCAGAGTACTGGCAAGCTCCCGCTCGATATGGAGGCGATGAAAGTCGACCTGCTATCGATTTCAGCGCACAAAATGTACGGTCCTAAAGGCATCGGTGCGCTGTATGTTCGTCGTAAACCACGTGTGCGCATCGAGGCGCAAATGCACGGTGGTGGCCATGAGCGCGGGATGCGATCAGGGACGCTAGCAACGCACCAAATTGTGGGTCTGGGCGAGGCTGCACGTATTGCGACGGAAGAGATGCAGGCTGAGGGCGATCGCCTGATGGGGCTGCGACAGCGATTTTGGGATGCGATCAATGACATTCCACAAGTGCACATTAATGGTTCGCGCGATCATCGGTTGCCGGGTGCGCTGAATGTGAGTTTTGCGTTTGTTGAGGGGGAGTCACTGCTCATGTCGCTCAAAGACCTCGCCATCTCAAGTGGTTCTGCATGTACCTCAGCTAGCTTGGAACCCTCTTATGTATTGAGAGCCTTGGGCCTCAACGATGAGCTGGCGCACAGTTCATTACGCTTTAGTTTTGGAAGATTTACCACAGAAGACGATGTTGATCAGGCGGCACAGAGTGTGCGTCATGCCGTCGACAAACTACGTGAGCTCTCGCCACTTTGGGATATGTACCAAGACGGCATTGATCTCGACACGATTGAATGGGCAGCGCACTAATTAGCGATTTGCGCTTACAGGAGTAGGTTATGGCTTACAGCGAAAAAGTAATTGATCACTATGAAAATCCTCGCAATGTAGGAAAGCTCGACGCTGATAGTGATAGCGTCGGCACGGGTATGGTGGGAGCACCTGCCTGTGGCGACGTCATGCGCCTTCAGATTCGCGTCAACGACGAAGGTGTCATTGAAGACGCCAAGTTTAAGACCTATGGCTGTGGCTCCGCGATTGCCTCAAGTTCGCTGCTCACCGAGTGGGTAAAAGGTAAAAAGCTTGAAGAAGCCGAGGCCATTAAAAACACTGAAATTGCTCAGGAGCTTGCCTTGCCGCCGGTTAAAATTCACTGCTCTGTCCTTGCAGAGGATGCCATCAAGGCAGCGGTTAAAAACTTCCGGGAAAAGCGAGGCGAATAATGGCCATTAGTGTCACAGCCGCTGCCGCCGAACATGTCGGTAAACAGCTTGCCGCGCGCGGACGCGGTGAGGGTATTCGCATCGGTGTAAAGACCTCGGGTTGTTCAGGGCTCGCCTATGTGCTCGAGTTCGTGGACGATCAAGACCCCAGTGACTCGGTCTTTGAAGTCGACGGCGTGCGCGTCTTTGTCGACCCCAAAAGTTTGGTCTACCTAGACGGCACGATCGTCGATTTTGCACGTGAAGGGCTCAATGAGGGGTTGGAGTTTCGCAATCCCAATGTTGCCGGTGAGTGCGGTTGCGGTGAGAGCTTCACGGTCTAATCAAGATTGACAGACAGAGCTAAAGCGAGGTCCTGTGACCAATCATTTTACGTCATTTGATCTTGATCCTGCGTTCAGTATTGATCTCGGTATGTTAGAACAGCGGTACGAGCAAATGATGGCGATATGCCATCCGGATAGATACGCGGGAGCGCCTAGCTTTGAGCAGAACGCGGCGGCCAAGCGGGCTGCCGATATCAACGAAGCGTACAATGTGCTCAAACACCCCGTGGATCGTGCTGGTCATTTATTACAGCTCTGGGGTGTGGACCTANCGGTCTTGGAGCGCCAACCGGCAGANCCCGAATTCTTATTCGAACAAATGCTCCTAAGAGAAAAGGTGCAGGAGTTTGANACGTTGNGCGCGGACTTAGCCGCCGNTCTTGTTGCGGATATTGATGCCGCNTACAAACAGACTCAGGAGAAGTTCATTACGTANTTTGAGGCGGNAGANGTCACGCANGCTTCCGCCGCATGGGTNGAGTTTCATTTTCAGCAGAAGCTTAGNGATGAGCTGAAGCGTGCGCGGGATCAAAGGGGATAGCCGCCGTGTTATTGCAAATTNCAGAACCCGACAGTGGTCAGGNGNCTCAGCGAGAGCGCAAGNGAGGGCTNGGCATTGACCTTGGTACAACAAATAGTTTGGTCGCCGTAAAAACAGNGTCAGGTGTTGAAGTTATCAAGGATGCGACAGGNGAGGNTTTGCTGCCTTCGGTCGTGAACTTTGGNGAGGTTGTCCTTGTCGGNCATGAGGCCAAGGCCACCGCAAGCAGTGATCCCAAAAATACNATCGTNTCGGCAAAGCGATTAATGGGACGTTCGCGNGANGATCTTACGGTATCTCAGACNATGGGTTTGGCCGAGTCAGACCGGCTNGCCTTCGATACGGATTTTGGCGAAAAAACACCTGTTGANGTTTCAAGCGAGATCTTGCNNGCGCTTGCAAAACGGGCCAAGGANAANGCCACGGCAGAAGTCGACGGCGTCGTTATNACCGTTCCTGCTTANTTTGATGACAGTCAACGCCAGGCCACGCGCCAGGCAGCCGAGTTGGCCGGCTTNAACGTGTTGCGCATGTTGAATGAGCCTACGGCTGCAGCGGTTGCCTACGGNTTGGATGAGTCTATCGNCGAGTCGAGTGTTGTTGCCGTTTANGATCTTGGCGGTGGCACCTTTGANATTTCGATACTNCGTATGGAGCGCGGCCTATTACGGGTTCTNGCGACGGGTGGTGACAGTGCCCTCGGCGGAGATGACTTCGATGAATGTATTGTNGATTGGCTACTTANAGCNTGGTCTTTNAGTCATCNAACCTATGCTGAGCAACGCGAGTTAATGNNCATTGCGCGTGAGATTAAGGAGTCACTGACCCAGCTTGATGCGATATCGGTNTTGCCTCCATCGTTTTGTTCGGACANAGAAGAACTGACCTTAAGNCGAGAGGAATTTAATACGCTTACCCGAGGCCTCGTTGTGAGAACGCTTGATGCCTGTNGGCAGGCCATGTCGGANGCGGGCATAGCTNATGTGACACAGGTTGTACTTGTGGGTGGGTCGACNCGTATGCCCGTTATNGGCATNGAGGTCGCAGANTTTTTTNNATGTGAGCCCCTGTGCACACTNGACCCTGATCAAGTCGTAGCCTTGGGTGCNGCGATGCAGGCCGATGTGTTGGTCGGCAATGGTGATGGCGATGAAGCACTCTTATTGGACGTTATNCCTTTGTCACTCGGTCTGGAAACATACGGTGGGCTNATCGAAAAAATTATTCCTCGAAATTCGGTGCTNCCGGTTGCGAAAGCGCAGGAATTCACCACCGCAAANGATGGGCAAACCGGTCTTGTTGTCCATGTGNTGCAGGGTGAGCGGGAGCGTGTCGAAGACTGCCGTTCACTTGCTAGATTTGAGCTGAGCGGTATTCCTCCGATGGTNGCTGGTGCTNCACGTATCCGTGTGACATTCAAAGTCGATGCAGATGGACTNTTAGAGGTTTCAGCGCGCGAGGAAATAACAGGCACCGAGACAAGTCTNGTCGTGAAGCCCTCTTTTGGTTTATCTGANGATGAGGTCGCCCTGATGTTGCGCTCAAGTCAGCANAANGCNGCAGAAGANATGCAGGCACGGCAACTNCGAGAGGCGAGAGTTGAAGCGGAATCNTTGCTTCATGGTCTCNCGGGTGCACTCGANGCCGACGGTGATTTGTTGAGTGCTGAAGAGCGNGGCGAACTTGAGAGTACCGCGGCAGCGCTGGTTANTATCATCGAGGGCGATGATGNTGAGGNCATTCGCCAACGAACCGAGACATTGGGACAAGCNTCTCTTACCTTTGCCGAGCGTCGGATGGACAGAAGTATAAAGAGTGCTCTGAGCGGTGTAGCCGTCTCGGAGCTTGATGACTCAGATTAGAGAGAACNTAAATGCCACAGATTATCGTATTACCCCATCATGAGTTTTGCCCCGACGGCGCTGCNNTCGAGGCTGAGAGTGGGCAGAGTGTGTGTGATGTGTTGCTGTCCAATGACATCGATATTGAGCACGCCTGCGAGATGTCATGTGCCTGTACCACCTGCCANGTCATTGTGAGAGAAGGCTTCGATTCGCTCAGCGAGGCCGANGAGCTCGAGGAGGATTATCTCGANAAAGCGTGGGGACTGGAGCCTGAGTCCCGGCTTTCCTGCCAAGCACTTGTCGGNAGTGAGCCNCTCGTGGTNGAAATTCCGCGCTATACGATCAACCACGCGTCGGAGAAGCATTAATAAGCACACTTTTGGTGCAATGACAGGGTGAGTCAAAGTCCGTATACTCCGCGCGCGCTGGCGGTCCTGCGACTTCAAGCGGGCCCCTAATTTTATCGATCCTCAGGAGATGACCATGTCCGTCGAACAAACTCTTTCAATTATCAAGCCTGACGCTGTTGCGAAAAACGTCACAGGTCAGATCAATGCGCGCTTCGAAGCTGCTGGTTTGCAGATTGTCGCGCAGAAAATGCTGCGCTTNTCGGATGACGNNGCGGGCGGTTTCTACGCAGAGCACAAAGAGCGTCCATTTTATCCGGATCTCGTCTCTTTCATGACGTCAGGACCCGTGGTCGTTCAGGTGCTAGAGGGTGAGGGCGCTATTCTAAAGAACCGCGAACTGATGGGCGCAACAAATCCTGCTGAGGCCGATGCTGGCACTATTCGTGCAGATTTTGCTAACTCAATCGATGCAAACGCGGTTCATGGTTCTGACTCGCCAGCTTCTGCTGCGAGAGAGATTTCTTACTTTTTCGCTGCCAGCGACCTCTGTAGTCGTTAACCGCGGGTTACGATGCCGGAAGCGTTAATCGCAACGTCCAATCCGGCCAGCAAAGTAAACTTGCTGGGCATGACCCGTGCCCAGCTAGAAAGCTATTTTGACGAGCTGGGCGAGAAAAAGTTTCGCGCTCAGCAAGTCATGAAATGGATGCACCACCAAGGCGTCCGTGATTTTCAAGCGATGACGAATCTCGGTAAGGCGCTTAGAGATAAGCTCGCCTCTTGCGCTGAAATAACGCCACCGGAAATTGAAAGTCAGCAAGATTCAACCGACGGCACCCGAAAGTGGGCGATCAAGGTCGACGGGGGTGCACTGGTAGAGGCGGTACTGATACCGGAAGGCGACCGCGCCACGCTGTGCGTGTCCTCCCAGGTGGGTTGTAGTCTTGATTGCAAGTTTTGTTCAACGGGCAAGCAGGGGTTTCAGCGGGACCTAACCTCCGCCGAGATCATTGGTCAGGTTTGGTTGGCCATCAATTCATACGATGGCTGGCAAGCGGGCAACGGACGAGTTGTCACGAACGTTGTGATGATGGGCATGGGTGAGCCCCTGCTTAACTTCGATAACGTCGTCAGTTCCATGGAACTCATGTGTGATGACCTCGCTTACGGCTTATCAAAGCGCAAGGTGACGTTGTCGACTTCTGGTGTTGTTCCTGCGCTTGACCGTTTAGCAGAGCTCTCAGATGTGAGTCTTGCTGTGTCACTGCATGCGCCGAATGACGCCATTCGTAATGAGATTGTTCCCATCAATCGGCGCTATCCCATTGCCAAACTCCTCGACTCCGCGCGCGCATACATTGATGCGCAGACGGACAAAAAACGCGTCGTGACCATCGAGTACACGTTGCTGGCGGGCGTTAATGACCAAGTAGAGCATGCGCATGAGCTTGCAGTCCTACTTAAGGATTACCCCTGCAAAATTAATCTCATCCCATTCAATGACTTCCCTAATTCTGGCTATCAACGTCCGAGCGGGAATGCCGTCTCGCGGTTTTGGAAGGTCTTGATGGAAGCGGGATTCATCGTCACAGTAAGAACCACACGTGGCGACGATATTGACGCCGCCTGCGGTCAGTTAGTTGGCGATGTGAACGATCGAACAAAGCGGTCAGAACGTTATAGAGCTCAGTACGAAGAATTAGAATAGTTTTCACAACACAGAGGTGGCACTGCGGATGAAAAACCGACTGATAGCACTATTACTCGCCGTAACGGCCGGGTGCGTCACCGAAACCCAAGGTCCTGAGCCCGTTGTCGTTGACGACAAGCAGGCTATTTCTCAGCGTGTCGCACTGGCTCGGCAATATATAGGTGCCGGGGATTGGGACAACGCCAAACGCAATTTGGAGCTCGCAGCGAGTATTGACGAGGATAACCCCGAGGTATTGGAGGCGTTTGCGTTGGTATTTCAGAGCACGGGCGAATTCGAGCTTGCGGCAGCCAATTTCACCCGCGCACTGGAGGGAGGTGCTGGGTCTCGAGCGCGCAACAATTACGCGGCATTTCTGTTCTCGCAAGGTCAATATCAGCAGTCTGCGGACGAGTTTCGGGAGGTAACCGCCGATACGCTTTACAGCGGCCGCCCTCGCGCTTTTGTGAACCTCGGTCTGGCCTTGCTGCAACTCGGTAATACCAACGAGGCGCGTCAAGCCTTTACGCGAAGCTTGTTCATGGATTCGCGAAATCCAACTGCGTTACTCGAATTAACACAGATTTCACTGACTGAGGGTGATGTCGAGGCCGCGAGTGGGTATTATGCAAGTTACCGCCAGAGCGTACGTGGTCAAAGTGCACGGGCTCTGATACTCGGTGTTGAGATCGCGCGTCTTTCCGGCGACGCAGACTTAGAGGCCAGTAATTTACTGTCGCTAAGAAACCTCCACGCTGAGGCACCTATTTACAAGGTGTGGAGCGCTGCGCAGTTGGAGCAGCGATAATACGATAAGAAAAGTAGGGGAACTCTCCATGAGTCAGGCTTCGCCCATTAAGCGCCGTAAGAGTCGTCAGATAATGGTTGGCAATGTGCCTGTGGGTGGAGATGCACCCATAAGTGTTCAAAGTATGACGAATACCGAGACCTGCGATGTGCAGGCAACGGTTGGCCAGATCACAGCGATTGCAGAAGCGGGTGCGGACATCGTACGTGTCTCTGTTCCGAGCATGGAGGCCGCTGAGGCATTTAAAGCCATTCGAAAAGAATCACCCGTTCCGTTGGTCGCCGATATTCACTTTGATCACAAAATTGCTTTGAAAGTTGCTGAGTACGGTGTCGACTGCTTAAGGATTAATCCGGGCAATATTGGCAAAGAGCAGAAGGTGCGTGAGGTCATAGCGGCCTGCAAAGACAAAGGCATACCGATAAGAATTGGTGTGAATGCCGGCTCCCTGGGTAAGGAGTTGATGCGCAAGTATCCGGAGCCAACATCAGAAGCGCTCATTGAGTCGGCGCTCAAAAACGTCGATATATTAGATAGACATGACTTCCCCGATTTCAAAGTGAGTGTAAAGGCTTCCGAGGTGTTTATGGCAGTCGCCGCTTACAGGGGCCTTGCTGCTCAGATAGAGCAACCGCTGCATCTCGGAATTACTGAGGCCGGTGCGTTGCGCGGTGGCACAGTGAAATCTGCCGTTGGGCTGGGCATGCTACTCATGGAAGGTATCGGCGACACCTTGCGTGTGTCGTTGGCGGCAGACCCTGTTGAAGAGGTAAAAGTCGGGTTTGAGATCCTTAAGAGTCTCAAATTGCGGGCGAACGGCATTAATTTCATTGCCTGTCCGAGTTGCTCGCGACAAAACTTTGATGTCATCGGTACAATGAACGAATTAGAGCGGCGGTTAGAAGATATTCGCACGCCCATGGACGTTGCCGTAATCGGCTGCATTGTTAATGGACCGGGCGAGGCCCGTGAAGCGGATGTGGGCATGACCGGTGCCACTCCGTCTAACTTGATCTACCTCGATGGTGAGCCTGATCATAAAGTGAGCAACAACAACTTTGTTGACCATTTAGAGGCTACCATTAGGAAGCGCGCTGAGAATCTGGAAGCGCAGCGCGCCCGCGATGACGCGGAGATTATTTCCAGTAGTCACTAGGACACGTAATTCATGAGTCAGTACCGAGCGATTCGGGGAATGGTGGACATTCTTCCCGACGACACCCCGTTGTGGCAGATGCTAGAGCAGACGGCGAGTGACGTGCTGGGTGCGCATGGCTACCAGGAGATTCGAACGCCCATCGTCGAGAGCACTGATTTATTTGCTCGCTCGATCGGTGAGGTTACCGATATCGTGGAGAAGGAAATGTACTCGTTTCCTGATCGCAACGACGAGAGTTTGTCGCTACGCCCAGAGGGCACAGCCAGTACCGTTCGTGCCATGGTTCAGCATAATCTCATACAGTCCCCTCAGCGTGTTTGGTATAGAGGGCCTATGTTTCGGTACGAGCGTCCTCAGAAAGGCCGACAACGGCAGTTTCATCAGCTGGGTGTCGAAGCATTTGGGATAGCAACGCCAGACCTGGACGCCGAATTATTACTAATGTGTCGCCAGTGGTGGAAGCGCTTAGGGATCGATGATGTGCTCACTCTCGAGCTCAATACGATCGGCTCCGGTGAGGCACGCCAGAGGTACAAGGCGGCATTAACCGACTATTTACGAGGCCATTTTGACGCTCTTGACGACGACAGTCAGCGTCGTCTTGATACAAACCCTCTTCGTATACTCGACACTAAGTCCGAATCGACGCAGGCAGTGCTTAAAGACGCGCCCTCGATGTCGACGTTTCTCGATGATGAGTCGCGTGCGCACCACGATCGACTTTGCGAATTACTTAGCCTTGCGGGTCTCTCGTTTGTCCCTAACCCCAATCTGGTTCGGGGTCTCGACTATTACAATAAAACCGTCTTTGAGTGGACGACCGATAAACTGGGTGCGCAAGCAACGGTTTGTGGCGGTGGACGTTACGACGCCATGGTGAGCCAGTTTGGGGGTCGCGATACCGCTGGTTGTGGTTTCGCAGCGGGATTGGAGCGCTTAATTTTGCTCCTGCAAGCGCTCGATGTTGACGCCTCTGCGGATCCCGATTTGTACATTATTAGCAGTGATGAAAATGCACTTGGCAAAGCGATGCTCGAGGCAGATAGAATACGCAGCGAATTTCCCACCCTGAATGTTGTCCAACATTTGGGGGGCGGTAGTTTCAAGAGTCAGTTCAAACGAGCTGATAAGAGTGGTGCAGCATGGGCCATGGTTTTTGGTGAAGAAGAAGTTGCCCAGGGCACGGTTACGTTAAAGCCGCTTAGGTCTCGAGATGAGCAAATGACGCTCGATCGAGAAGGATTGAACAAGTTTTTGGCCCAGCTAGAAGCGCTGGCGCAGGATGTTGAGGAGTAAGGTGTGGCAGATCATCTTCAAGAAGAAGAGCAGATAGACGCAATTAAGCAGTGGTGGCAGGAAAATAAAGTCTCGGTAATTGGCGCGATTGTGCTGACGCTGGGTGGTTCGTTTGGCTGGTCTCAATACCAAGACTACACCTCGGCTACCGCGATTGCCGCAGCCGACACCTACGATGAGATCTTGCTTGAGCGAGCGTCAGGAGAGTCTGCCGATCAGCTCGCTATGCTGGCGGACACAATTCGTGATGAAAACGGTTCGATTGCCTTTGCAGAGTTTGCCGCTTTGCAAGTAGCGGCAGCGGCCGCTGAGGAAGGCAATTTCGAACAAGCGCAAATTGAGCTGGAAAAGGTGATGGCGGGTGTCGAGGTCGATTCCACACTGGGACAACTCGCACAGCTCAGGCTCGCGAAGGTAAAAGCTGCCCTTGGTCAAGAGGAAGCGGCCATCGCAATACTTGAACTGGGCAGCGATTCGTTCCCAGTGAGCTATGCGCAAGTGCTTGGCGACATCCATCTTGCCGCAGGACGGGAAGCGGCAGCGCTTGAAGCGTATCAGACAGCTAAAGCTGCCTCGTTAATGCTCGGCGGACAATCAGGTCTCATTGATTTGAAAGTAAGCGGTTTGTCACTTCGCACTGAGCAGCCGGTTTCTGAGGATGCGCCTCAATGAGGTTGTCGCGGCTTCTTTTAATTACGGCGCTTACCGTAACAATGACGGGGTGCAGTACCGTTCAGGGTTGGTTTGATTCAGAGGGTGAAGACCTCACTGCACCGGTCGAGCTTGAGAAAATCGACGCGCTGGTAAAGGTTAAAAAGCGCTGGTCCACATCGGTAGGTGATGGGCAAGGAAAAGGGTTTTTCAAAATACGTCCGGCTCTGTCAGAGGGCGTCCTGTACGTGGCATCCAGTGACGGTGAGGTTGCGGCGATTGATGCTGTAGATGGTGATAAGCGCTGGAGCGTCTCGCTGGAGCGACCTCTATCCGGAGGTGTGGGCTACCATGCGGGCGGTTTGTACCTGGGTGGCGCTGATGGCTCAGTGCTTCAACTTTCAGCTGATGACGGCTCCATGGTTTGGGAAGCGACCGTATCGGGCGAAGTGCTCGCGGCGCCAGCGGTCTCCGATGACTGGGTCATCGTGCAAACGTATGACGGTAAGCTGCTGGGTTTTGAAACGGGTGCAGAGACACCGACGTGGACTTACACCAGTGATGTCCCAGTGCTAACCCTTCGAGGGACCTCAACCCCTCTGCTTATTGGCGATAATGCGATTGCAGGCTTTGGCGATGGCAAAGTGGTGGCCATTGATTTGGATTCGGGCAATGTCTCTTGGGAGTCTCGTATTGGAATTCCCCAAGGTGGATCCGAGATCGATCGAATTGTCGATATCGATGGAGTGATGACCGTTCAAGGTATTGAACTCTTCGTATCAAGTTATCAAGGGCGCGTCGCTGCGCTTGATATACGCACGGGTAGGAAGCTGTGGCAGCAAAATGTGTCATCGGTCACCGGGACCTCGGTGGGCTTTGGTAATGTCTACGTCGCAGATGTCGATGGCACGGTCAGTGCATTTCTGAGAAATGGGCAGGGTGCCCGTTGGCAGAATATTGAGCTTGGCTACCGCGAGTTGTCCCGGCCAACGCCGGTAAAAAGCTATGTCGCAACGGTAGATCTTGAGGGGTACCTGCATTTGCTTTCGCAAGTTGATGGCGTGATTGTCGGACGCTTGAAGATCGCCGGAGGGCCTGCGCGTGCTGACATGATCTCTGATAACGGTCGGTTGTTTATTCTCGATGACGACGGCAAGTTATCGGCCTTCGACCTGGAATCGTCGGACTGACACAATGATACCTGTCATCGCCTTAGTTGGGCGTCCCAATGTAGGGAAGTCGACCCTGTTTAATCAGTTGACTAAGTCGCGAGATGCCCTAGTAGCTGACTACTCAGGTCTAACCCGAGACCGCAAATACGGTGAAGGGCGGCTGGGTGAGCAGCGTTTCATGGTGATTGATACTGGCGGTATCACGGGTGAGGAGCAAGGAATCGATGCTGCGATGGCAGCACAATCCCTAGCCGCTATCGATGAGGCCGACGTGGTCCTGTTGATGGTGGACGGCCGCTCAGGGCTTCAGGTTGGCGATCAATCCTTGGTGCGGCTATTACGTGAACGCAGTAAACCTTTTGAGCTCGTAGTCAATAAGATCGACGGTGTTGGCGAGGATGTTGCCGCCAGTGACTTTCATAGCTTAGGCGTAGGGGCGCTCCACACGATTGCTGCAACGCACAATCGTGGGATTCGCTCAATGATCACCGAGGTTCTTGAGCCCTTTGACGCTGAGACTCCTGAACCCATGGAGCTCGATAGTGGTATTCGCGTCGCCATTGTGGGTCGCCCGAATGTGGGTAAGTCAACGCTGGTTAATCGCTTACTCGGCGAAGAACGGGTGGTTGTATTCGATCAGCCCGGTACGACTCGCGACAGTGTGTTTATCGAGTTTGAGCGTCATGGGCATGCTTACACCTTGATCGATACGGCGGGTGTTCGGCGACGCAAAAATGTTAAAGAGACTGTCGAGAAGTTCTCCATTGTAAAAACACTCAAAGCCATCGATCAGGCAAATGTAGTTATTTTGCTCATGGATGCGCGCGAGGGAGTTGTCGAGCAGGACCTCCATTTGTTAGGTCAGTGTATCGAGGCCGGAAGGGGTCTCGTAGTTGCCATCAATAAGTGGGACGGCATGGACGCCGATGAGCGCGACCGTGTCAAAGTCGAGTTACAGCGACGACTGTTATTTGTCGATTATGCGGATATTCACTTTATTTCTGCATTGCACGGGACAGGCGTTGGGCACTTATACGAATCGATTCACGGCGCTTACGAGTCCGCGACGCGAAAATTAACGACGCCCCGGTTAACTAAGTTACTCGAAGATATTATTTCCAGCCATCCACCGCCGATGGTCAGCGGTCGACGTGTAAAACTGCGTTACGCGCACATGGGTGGACACAACCCCCCACGTATTGTGATTCACGGTAACTCCACGGAAAACTTACCTCAAAGCTATGTGCGCTATCTGGAAAATAGTTTTCGTCGCGAGTTGGAGCTATCCGGCACACCGATTCGGATTGAATTGCGCACCGGCGAGAACCCTTATGCGGGGCGGCGCAATAAGTTAACTGAGCGACAAGTCCAGCGTCGACGTCGCATGGTGTCTCACATCAAGAAATCCGAGAAAAAGCGCAAGAGTAAAAAGACGCAGTCGTAAGACCGTACCGGCAAACGACCATTTATTCATTTATATTATGAGAAAGATATAACTCATTTATTTTAAAAATAGTGAGTTGTAGATCATAGTCCCCACATGACAAACGAATCCGTGAATCACGGGGGTGCACTATGAGTAATTATGTTGAACAAGTAGAAAAACTGGCCGGTATCGCAACCGCTGCAAACGGGGTAAGCGCCGAGCACGCTGTGCGGATGCGCCTCCAAAATCAGTTCAGAACGGGTTTGGATGTAGCCAAGTACACAGCGGACATCATGCGCCGTGACATCGACAACTACGAAGCTGACACGTCTCAATACACACAGTCCCTCGGCTGCTGGCACGGATTTATTGGCCAGCAAAAAATGATCGCGATTAAGAAGCACTTTGGTGATACCAATCGTCGCTATTTGTATCTCTCGGGGTGGATGATTGCTGCGCTTCGCTCAGAGTTTGGACCACTGCCTGATCAATCCATGCATGAAAAGTCATCCGTTCCGTCGCTGATTGAGGAGCTATACACGTTCCTTCGACAGGCCGATGCGCGGGAGATGGGAGGCCTCTTTCGCGAATTGGACGCCGCACGCGCCGCGAGTAACGAGGTGCAAGAGCGAGCCATCCTCAATCAGATCGATAACTTCCAAACACATGTGGTCCCGATCATCGCAGATATCGACGCAGGCTTTGGTAACGAAGAAGCCACGTATCTATTGGCGAAGAAAATGATTGAAGCTGGTGCCTGTGCGATCCAAATTGAAAACCAGGTGTCAGATGAAAAGCAGTGTGGGCACCAAGACGGTAAGGTCACGGTTCCTCATGCAGACTTCCTAGCGAAGATCCGAGCGGTACGTTATGCCTTCATTGAGCTGGGCGTTGAGAATGGCATCATTGTCGCGCGAACTGACTCGTTGGGTGCAGGCCTGACTAAGCAGATCGCCGTGACCAATGAACCGGGCGATCTTGGAGATCAGTACAATAGCTTCCTTGACGGCGACGTGGTGCACAGTGCCGATGATCTGGCAAACGGTGATGTGGTGGTTAAGGCGAACGGTCAACTCGTGCGTCCAAAGCGACTAGCGTCAGGTTTGTTCCGCTTTAAGCCCAATACGGGCGAAGATCGGGTCGTACTTGATTGCGTGACATCACTCCAGAATGGCGCGGATCTATTATGGATCGAGACCGAGAAGCCTCACGTGGGTCAAATTGCTAGCATGGTCAACCGCATTCGCGAGCAAGTGCCTAACGCTAAGCTTGTTTACAACAACAGCCCATCGTTTAACTGGACCTTAAACTTCCGTCAGCAGGTATTTGATTCCTGGGCGGAGGAAGGTAAGGACGTATCTGGTTATACCCGCGATGGTTTGATGTCGGCCGATTATGACGAGACCGAATTGGCCATTGAGGCTGATCACCGCATACAGTCCTTCCAAGCTGATGGGGCGCGTGAAGCCGGTATCTTCCACCATCTCATCACATTGCCCACTTACCATACGGCGGCACTGTCGACGGATAACCTTGCGAAGGAGTACTTTGGCGAGGCGGGGATGCTCGGCTATGTTGCAGGCGTTCAGCGAAAAGAAATTCGACAGGGCATCGCCTGTGTGAAGCACCAAAATATGGCAGGCTCCGATATGGGCGATGATCACAAGGAATACTTCTCAGGTGACGCCGCTCTAAAGGCCGGTGGCTCCGATAACACAATGAATCAGTTTGGATGAACATGCCCAGTGTTCGATACGCCCGGTCGGTTGACCGGGCTTTTTTTTGCCTGTTGCTTGCTATTTTTCAGGGGGAATAGCAGAGTTCCAAAATGAAATGGGAAAACATTAACGAGCAAGTTTGTTCCGTCGCCCGGGCGCTTTCTGTTGTGGGTGAACGATGGACGTTGTTGATCATTCGCGATGCTTTCAAGGGAACTCGACGCTTTGAGGGTTTCCACAAAAACTTAGGCGTCACGCGTCATCGCCTCGCTGAACGGCTTGCCATGCTGGTGGATGAGGGCGTTCTGACAAAGGTTGCGTACAGCACTCATCCTGAGCGCTTTGAATATCGCCTTACTCGAAAGGGGTTGGGCCTTTACCCCGTGTTGATGACATTGAGTCAATGGGGCGATCAATGGTTAAGTGATGAACACGGTGCGCCCATGCATTATTGGCACAGTGGGTGCGCAAGCGTCTGCGAACCCGTGTTGTCCTGTAGCGAATGTGGAGAGCCTCTTCGCCCTGAGGAAGTTTCCTCCAAGCACGGCGCTGAGATCAGTGAATATGTGGCACACTTAAAACAACACGGCTTACCAATACCGACCGATGCGCAGCTTCCTAAGATGGCAGGAGAGCATCGTAAAACAAAAACCAAAGGAGCGGTCAGATGAATCAACACGTTAATAGTCTTATCATGAACGCGGATGAGAACATGGGCCATGTCGAGCGTTCGCCGGCCGATGAACAACTATTTCGCAAACAGCGTCTCGCCGCCGCTCTTCGAATATTTGGTCGTTTCGGTTTCGATGAAGGCGTTGCTGGGCACATTACAGTTCGCGATCCACTCGACCCAGAGACGTTTTGGGTGAACCCCATGGGACGCTCCTTCAAGATGATGCGTGTCTCTGATCTCATTCGTGTTGATCACGATGGAAAAATTGTGGAGGGCAGCGGGATTCTAAATGGTGCTGCATTCACGATTCACAGCCAAATTCATGCGGCGAGATCGGATGTCACGGCCGCGGCGCATGCGCACTCAATCTACGGTAAGACGTGGTCTTCCCTAGGACGCTTACTCGACCCACTCACACAAGATGCCTGCGCTTTTTATGGTGATCATGCGTTGCTTGATGATTACACCGGAGTGGTTGTCGATATGACAGAGGGCGAGCGCTTGGCGGCGACGTTGGGCGACAAGAAAGCAATCGTTTTGAAAAATCACGGACATCTCACAGTGGGTCAGTCGGTGGAAGAGGCAACATGGTGGTATGTCACCATGGAGCGTTCTTGCCAAGCACAGTTACTGGCTGAGGCCGCCGGCGAGACAAAACCGATCCCCCATGACATGGCGGTGCACACCCAAAAACAGGTGGGGAGCACGCTCTCTGGGTGGTTTAGTGGTCAGCCTTTGTTTGACGTTATTTTGAGTGAGCAGCCCGAGCTTCTCGAGTAATCTACAAGCGCTTTAATTGATGCGGGGAACCTCGTCAGAGTGCGTCGCCGAACCGCGAGCGGTCAAATGACGAGAGTAGCAGTCCTACATTCACGGCTTGTACCAAAAGCAGTGGGGAATGAATCATTTGAACAAGGATTGTTGATTCGTCAATGTTCAGCCAAAGCCGCGCCCACTGGTAAAACAGAGCGGCGAAGCCGAGCCCCAGCAGGGCGCCAATCGATTTACCCATATCGAGGTGTTTTAGGCTGTCTTTAGCCACGACAAGCGTCTCGAGCCTTCCCAAGTAACTGCCAAAAATCAGTGCAAATTGGAATCCGAGGTATATGCCGGCGGCGATCGCAAAGCCCGGCGGGTAGATCAAAATGGCGATTACGCTGATTAAAGCAACGACTTCCACGGCAAGCGAAATGCGAAAGAAGGCGGAGAGGTTAAACAGTCGCGAGTAGGCGAGAGCCACCAGCCACGTACCCAAGCTAAAGCCAATACCGCCTGCAGAGAAGACTTCAGGCGGCAGAGGCGACATGAGTCCGACATAGGCCGTTCCCCAAAGCCCCTGAAAAAAAGCATTCGTGGCCTTGTAACCAATAAAAGGCCTCAGTTTCAGGGCAGGGTGAGTGGCCTCTGACACTTAAAAGTCCACGCCCTTGCGCGCTTTGATGCCTGCCCTAAACGCATGCTTAATCTCTTTTACCTCGGATACCGTATCGGCGAGCTCCTGTAGCGCAGAACCGCCGCCGCGGCCAGTCACCACAACGCTCTGCTGCTCAGGACGCTGATGAATCGCCTCAAGTACAACGCTTTCCTCTAGGTAATCAAATGACAGCATGTAAGTTAGTTCATCGAGAATGACAAGGTCATAGCTTGGGTCGCTTAGCATTCGATGTGCTTCACGCCATGTGCGCTGTGCCGCTTCAATATCGGATTGCCGATCCTGAGTGTCCCAGGTAAAGCCAGTGCCCATCTGGTAAAAGTCGGTCTCTGGGAGATTTTCACGCGCGAAGAGCTCTTCACCAGAGAGTTGTTCGCCTTTGATAAATTGGACAATGCCAACGCGGTGTCCGTACCCCATCGCTCTCATGACCATGCCAAACGCAGAACTTGTTTTGCCTTTACCGTTGCCGGTAAGCAGTAAAACAAGGCTTTTCTCGGTATCAGCTGCTGCGATGGATGCGTCGACGTTCGTCTTTTGCTTTTCCATGGAGGCTTTGTGTTTGGCTGCTTTACTCATATTTCCCACCTAGATGGATACATTAAGGCCGACGTAAAATGTGCGACCTGCACTTCGGTAGCCGACAATATCAGAGTAACCCTCGTTGGTGAGATTCTCTGCGCGCACTGAGACGTTTAGCTCATCCGTTATCGCATACCTGAAAGATCCATCCATCACAGTGTATTCGCTGAGGCGCGTGCCGAAGCCATCACTGCGATCGCTTGTGTAGCGAGCGAGTAAAAGCCAATCGACCTTCGCCGCACTGTATCGTGCTGACACTTGTGCTGTGGTTTCTGGCCGATACGGCAGATCGTTACCGTTTGCATCGTCTGCGCTCAAATCAGTGACAAAGCCCTCTAGCGTTACGCCCTCGCCAATCTCCCAAGCTGCCGTCGCCTCGACTCCGCTGAATTGGCTAGTGCCGGGTATTTGAAGGTAGCCCCCGGCAAACAGTGCCGGGTTATAGCTATAGACGATTGCATCGCTTACCTCTTGGTCGAAGTAAGTAAGCTCCCATGATAGACGCTCTTGGCTGCCACGCAGCCCCATCTCCCAGCCTTCGCTTTGTTCCTCGTTCAATGCAGTCTCTCGTGCCTCAGGCAGTGCAAAGGGTGATTGATTAGAGCCCACTTCATAGGGTGATGGCGCGCGAAATCCGGTTCCATAAGCGGCCTTAAAG
>NZIJ01000047.1 GCA_002689915.1 Halieaceae bacterium
TACAGGACAGTATAATACTATCTGAGACATTAAGAGATACAGATGGCGGAAAATCCCTTCAAATCGCTGTAATTTC
Organism: Halieaceae bacterium; assembly: GCA_002689915.1. Taxonomy (GTDB): domain Bacteria; phylum Pseudomonadota; class Gammaproteobacteria; order Pseudomonadales; family Halieaceae; genus Luminiphilus; species Luminiphilus aquimaris. Next base: position 77 of record NZIJ01000047.1, read on the forward strand.
TAGAGAAATGAAACCCTGCAGGAAGATAAGAATCAATAGTGTGGCGGATCCCTTTTCCGCCATATTCTGGCCTTAAAGCCTTAGCTTTCCCCCTGTCAGCAAATAAACCCGCAATACTTCTGTCGTTTGGCGAGAGATTGCTCTAGGTTAGTCGCGTCAATTAAGTAAGGAGAGAGACAGTGCAATATGACGAGGTGGTCTCAGGCCGTCGGAGCATTCGGGGTTACACATCAGATCCAGTGCCTCAGTCCCTAATCAAAGAAGTCTTAGGCCTGGCAATGCGCTCGCCCTCCTCCATGAACACTCAGCCCTGGAACTTCACCGTCGTAACGGGCGAAGTGCTTGATCGTATCCGCCAGGGAAACACGGAGCGCAATCTAGCGGGTGTTCCACACTCGCGAGAGTTCCGAATCGGCTCTGCTTTCACCGGACAGCATCGGGATAGACAGGTTGGCGTGGCAAAACAATTGTTTGCAGCAATGGATATTGCCCGTGAAGACGCCGAAAAACGTCAGGATTGGGTGCTAAGAGGTTTCCGCCAGTTTGATGCGCCTGTTTGCATCATCATCACCTACGATGCGGTACTTGCAGATAGCGACGATACGGCATTTGACTGCGGCGCAGTGACCACAGCGCTGGTCAACGCAGCATGGTCGAGAGGTCTGGGCGCTGTCATCAATAGCCAGGGCATCATGCAGTCCCCTGTCGTGCGCGAGCACGCCAATATTCCTGATGATCAAGTCATTATGAAAGCGGTGGCGCTTGGGTGGCCCGATGACACATTTCCTGCAAATGCAGTCGTGTCTGAGCGAAAAAGTGTGGACGAAGCAGCAACCTTTTTAGGTTTCACTGAATAATTCTGAAGCCGTTGTGAGCCAAGCCTTGATGCAGTAATGGCGTGTTAAGCCTGGTGAGATGACTCCGTCCCGTATAGAGAAACCGTCCATTGATAGTGCTTCCTGCCAAGCTGAAAAGGTGGCTTCACACTCGGTGACCAAGAATCATCGCCCCCCACACCCATGTGAAAGCCATCGAGATACAGCGACAGATAGTCATTGGGCGCCAACTCTGTCGGATGCTTCGCCATATTCAACTTAGTCTGATCGTAAGACGAGACGCTGAACTGGAAATCACCGGATACGCTAATATCGGCTAGCGCTAACCGGCTGCAATCACACCGCAGCCCGTTGTCGCTCGGGAAGATGTAATCAGTGTGCATGTCATCGGCTGAAAGCTCCCAATATCCCAAATGGGCGGCGGTCTTTCGATCCGGATAGTTTTCGTGAGGTCCGCGTCCCTGCCAACTGACGCTCGTCTGATCCGGCGCAGAATGACAAGCCAGACCGACGGTTAGACCGATCCTCGGTAATGGCGGTACGTGCTCCTCTATGGCGATCTCATGGGCGATTGAGAGATTGCCGCAGGCTGAGAAAGACATTCGCCAAGACGTCTCGAAAACAGCCCGTCCCTCGAATGTGTAACCATGTCGTGCTAGCACGATTCCTTGCTCAGCATCGACTTCGAGCGACAACAAATGATGCTCTAGGTCCCACAGTCCGGCTGCGATCCAGCGACTGCTCCAGGCGTTTGGATCGGGCCGATCGACCTCACTGATACCAATGTCGTTATCCAGCGAGGCTCTCACCACGCTATCGACAAGCGGTTTTTTGAATTTCTCCGTACCGTTAAGCGTCCATTGCTCAATGAACCCCGTCCGCTTACTGATAACCCAAGTGCTATTCGATGCCGTTATGCTTATTGCCCTATCCAATTGGATAAAAGTGGCCGGCGTTTCGACCACAGGTAATGCCAGCAAGCGCTTGTGGGCAACAAATTGCTCTCTTGCAACAACATGTCCTGCGTCCGACCATGCGGTTTCTGTCGGCTGTTCAATGGTTAGGTTTAAGAACAAATCACCCGAATTAGCCTCAGGTTCAGGGAGCTTGAAAACCTCTGTCGCGCCAGGGGCTAAGTCAAGGTGAATCCGGCCCTCCTGCTCGGTGACGCCATCTCTCATCCACTGCCAAGTAAGGATCTCGTTATCGGTTGATCGGAACAAATGTTCGCTGGTGACCTTCACCGTCGCAGGCCCTCGATCGAGCAGTTCTAACCGAAAGGGTTGCTGAACTTTTTTCGCTTCAAAGAGAGCGGGGTGTGGGCTTAGGTCCGGGAACACAAGCCCGTTGATACAAAACTGTCGGTCGTTGATCTCATCGCCAAAATCGCCCCCGTATGCCCAAAAATGACGGCCATCTTCCGTCTCACAATCGAGCCCTTGATCGACCCAATCCCATATAAAACCGCCTTGGAGTCGAGGTTGGGTTCGAAAAGCGTCCCAATAGTCTTTAAAGTTTCCAAGCGAGTTCCCCATGGCATGCGCGTACTCACAGAGAATCACCGGTCGACTTTCCTCAGGTCGTTGAATCCAGTTCATGATGGAGGGCACCGCCTGCGTTGCGCCCGGGTACCAGAGGTCCTCATCAACCCGCGCATACATTGGGCAGATAATATCCGTCACTGGCGTACCCGACCCACCGGGTTCGTATTGAATCGGTCGTGACGGGTCAAGCTTGCGAACAGCGGCATACATTGCATCATGCGCGGCGCCATAGCCTGCCTCGTTTCCGAGTGACCAAATAATGATGCAGGGGTGGTTTTTATCGCGTTGCACCATGCGCTCACCGCGAGAGACAAAAGCGGCTTGCCAGTTGGCATCTTCTGCAAGTGCATTCATCGGCTTCATGCCGTGAGTTTCGATGTTTGCCTCGTCGACCACCAGTAACCCCAAGCGATCACAGAGGTCATAAAAACCCTGCTGGTGCGGATAGTGTGAACAACGAACCGCATTGAAATTATTCTGTTTTATGAGCTTAAGTTGTTGCTCCACCCGCTCAAGCGACTCCGCGTGTCCGGTGGCGGGATCGTGCTCATGTTTATTAACACCTCGAATGAGCAGAGGCTCGCCGTTGAGCCGCAGTAATCCGCCAAGAATCTCCACCTCGCGCAGTCCCACGTTACAGGCCTCGCACTCGATTTCATGGCCCGTTGCGTCGAGAAGTGTCAGTGTTAGGCGGTACAAATTCGGACATTCGTGACTCCAGAGCTTCGGCGCCTCAATGGGGAGCTCGATAGTCAGCCTGGTATACGCACCCCACGTACCCGCACCCGCTCGATGAAGCTGCTCGGAAACAAGTGTGTCCTCCCAATATAGACGCAGATGGAGTGCACTCGCGCTCGTTGGGGCCTCCTCGTCAGTACCAGCAATGGCAACCTCGGTCACTAGAGTTGCCTTTTGCTCGAGACATCGCGTGGGGCTCACCCTAAAGTCCGCGATGTGATTATCAGGCTTATGCAGCAGTTCGACAGAGCGGAAAATACCGCTCAACCACCACATATCTTGATCCTCAAGATAGCTTCCATCCGACCAGCGCAAGACCATGACTGCAATACGATTGTCGCCGCCGTGCAAAAAGTCTGTGAGGTCAAATTCGGCAGGTAAACGACTGTCTTGTGAATACCCTACGAACTGCTCGTTGCAGACGAGGTAAAAAGCGCTGTTCACTCCATGAAAGGTCACTCGTGTCCGTCCTGCGGCGAGCCAACTCACCGGAACATTGAATACCTTCGAGTAACAGCCAGTTGGATTTTCCGAGGGAACACGTGGAGGGTCGACGGGAAACGGATATTTCACATTGGTGTAGATAGGCTTGTCGTAGCCTTGCAGCTGCCAATTACCGGGCACCTCGATAGGTTGAGAGCCGTGCGCGTCTTCGGCAAGCCATGACACGGGGACGTCCTCGGGGCAGTCGAAAAGACGAAACTGCCACTCACCATCTAACAATTGCGTCCGCGACCCTGCCGTCCCAGCGCGTGCCTTACTCTCATTTTGAAACGACCGCAGCGGCACNTGNGCNGGCANGCGATTAATNGNGAAACAGGCTGGATTATGCCAATCCTTAGGTCGTCCTTGGCACAGGATATCAATAGCAGCCTGAGTCATGCGGCAAATACAGCTTTCGGGATGGCTTTAGTCACCCTCACAGAAGAGCGCATCCAAGGCTTGGCAAGCACAAGGCTCATAAAAATTACTCGCAGTCCTGCGGGCGTGTCGTAAAGCTCTGCCAAGGGTCTCCGCTGAAGCTATGCCAACGACGCGTCTCACTGACACCGTGGCTACGGACAAAGCCATCCGGCTTACAGGCCATATCATCTTGAATCGCTTTAAACGCGGCGAGTTCACTCGGAGACGAACGCTTGAGTAATTTATGAGAGGCTTCCGCCGTCCCTGGCTTGAGGGAGTAAACCACTGTCCCGGAATCGCAATCAAACGCTACATCTGTGTACGTGGTAGGTAACCAGACAAGCACGTTTGACTTATCGACCTTACCCCGCGTCGTATTTGACGGCATGCTCACTGTCATTGGGAGCTTCTCACTAAACTCGTTCATCGCATCTGTAAAGGCGAGACACAGTGCATCACTCACCGCCGCACCGGACTGTAGTGGCCAGAGCGCAACGCATAGCCCCGTCAACCATACTTTTCTCATACCCTTCCCCCACTAAATGCGCACAGCTTTGTCGCTAACCCATGACGCTTCACTTTAGAATAACGAAGACCCGAGCGAGACCCGCAGACCTGCCCTTCGCACTCCATCACGCCGTAGGAAGGCAGTTTAGTCAGTGACCGAGTCGAAGTGGGCTTGCATCGCAGCAAGCACCACAGACGGGTCAGAGCGTCGCTGATAATCTTCAGATAAATCACGCCAGAGAACCGTTCCCTCGCGATCAATTAGCAAGGTCGCAGGTACGGGTAACGCCTTCGCGGGCTCGCTACCGGGCGCAGAGTGAACACCTTGATTGCGTAAACCAAAGGCGTCCGTCACTGCCAACTGCTGATCGGACAACATGGTTGCCTGTAAGCCGTGTAAGTGCCGTTTCTCTGCTATGACCTCAGGTAGATCGACACTCACGGTAATCACTTTGACACCACGCTGGTCAAATTCCGCTCGTAATTCTTCCATTCGACGCAACTCGCCGATGCAATAGGGTCACCAATGAGCCCTGAAGAATTTGATCAGAACCAAGTGGCCGTTGAGTGACCGTGAATCGAATTCGACGCCCGCGTCATTAACCGATGTAAAACGTGGAATCGTATCGCCCACTTCAATCGCTACGTCGGGGGAGACAATCTGTTCGCTAATCAACATAGTGCCTGGGAAAAACAGCCCCACCACAATCGCAAATATCGGTGGCACGGCGCCTAACCAACTCGTGCGTTTGATAAACGCTAAAACACCCAAGACGGCGCACAACATAAAGACCAAAGCGAACCCAGTTCGATCGCTTGGTAATGCAACTTGTCCGGTTAAATGGAACCAATACCATGTCGTAAGCCCAGCTAACGCTGCCGCAAAAAGACCGATTTTGGTGCCAAGTTTTATTTTCGCCATTACACAAACTTATCGAAAAAAAACGACGTTTCATAGCGGAATTTAGTGCGGGAGCCTCCATATCGCGATCACTCAATTAGGCCGGGCACTGTCATCCACTGCCTTGTTCAAAAAACGCGTTAAGCTAGCCGCATGTTCAGCACTATCGACTGGGCCGTAGTCGGTCTTTACATTGCGCTCACCACATGGATTGGCCACCGACAAAAAGGGCGTCAGCAAACAACGCATGACTTCTTTTTAGGGGGGCGAAATATCCCTTGGTATGCGGTTAGTGCGTCTATTATTGCGACGACAATCAGCGCAGTTACCTTCATTGGCGTCCCCGCCATAACGTACGCGGCAGGCGGCAACTTTACCTACTTGCAACTCGCCTTAGGCGGTATTCTCGCGCGGCTTCTCATTGCGCGTTTTCTGTTGCCGCGTTATTTCGAAGGCAACTATTACAGTCCCTATGACTTCATGAGTGATCGCTTTGGTGCGGTGACCGGACGGATTACCGCCGGGCTATTCATGATGGGCGGCGTACTCGGTCAGAGTGTGCGGGTCTACGCAACCGCCCTAGTGATCGAACTACTCACCGGCTGGAGTCTCGGCCATAGCATTCTGGTGATCGCCGCATTCGCTATTTTGTGGACATGGATGGGGGGAGTAGCGGCAGTCATCTGGACCGATGTTGTGCAGTTTTTCGTGCTGATCATAGGGGCTTTAGCCGCCTTATTTCTCATCACAACAACGCTGCCTGACGGCTGGAGCTCCTTAGTAAGTTTCGGTCAAACCGCCGGGAAATTCCGGCTGCTGGACTTCACAACGGACCCTCGGGTGGCCTTCACCTTCTGGGCTGCGTTGCTTGCCTTGCCTTTTCAGGGCGTTGCCGTCTACGGTACAGACCATCTATTCACTCAACGCCTTATGTGCTGCCGAAATGCCCAAGAAGCCAGAAAGGCACTGCTTTGGAGCATAATGGGTGAGTGCATACCAGCCCTGATGCTGTTAGTGGGCGTTGGGTTATTCACGTTCTACAGCCTACATCCGCTTGATTCGCCCCTCGCTCAACTTGTTTCAGAAAAAGGTGATCGGATATTTCCTATTTTCATTCTCAGCGAGATGCCGGTGGGCCTGAAAGGCTTACTCATAGCAGGCGTGTTAAGTGCCGCTATCTCGAGTCTCGATTCGATACTCGCCGCGCTGTCACAAATTTCCATCACGATGTTTTATCGCCCCTTCATAAAGTCCAACGGAACAGAGGCGCATTACCTCTCGATGTCGCGCTTCTTAGTGGTGATTTGGGGCGCTTTATTGGGCTTAACAGCGTGGCAATTTTCTCAATCGACCGGCGACCTCATTACCCTCGCGTTCTCTATGACGACCTACACACTTGGTCCGATGCTCGGCCTGTTTATACTGAGTTTACTCAGTGCACGATACCGGATCAGTCACATTACGCCTGCGGTCTGTCTCAGTGTCTTAGTGGTTTTAACGGTGAATGAGCCTGAGCTCTTCACGGGTATTATCCAGCACTCCTTTCAGTCACCGCTTCTAGCATGGCCGTGGCTTTTCCCGATTGGAACGCTCGTCTGTATTGGCTTGGCAATCAGAGCACCTCTTAAACCTAATCAGCCAAAGGTTGCGACCAACGGCGATGATCATCGACCTTAGTGATCGCGCCCTATAAACTCTGGTCCTTACTTTTTAGGATCACGCGACAACGACATGTACATCACCCCACCCGATTCTTCTCTTAGCGGCACAAGCTTTATCGAGAGTGCTGAAAACCCAACGCCCATCGAGCTCGTAAAAACCGCAGATTTCAACGGGCGTGAAGCCTCCCTTGATGCCTATCAAAAGGCGTCACTTAAGCGGCAAGATTTTTCTGCCGCGAAAGGGCAAAGGGCTTGGCTTAAATGCGGAGACCAGTTCAAGGTGTTGGTAGGTTGGGATGGACAAGACGACCTAGCAACACTTGGCGGGCTGCCTCTCCTGCTCACAGAGGGTGATTACTACCTTGAGACTCCCGTATCTGATCTGCAGTTGATCGGTTGGGGGATGGGCAGCTACCAATTCAATCGCTACAAAAAAGCAAGCCGTGCGCCGGCACGTCTCGTCATGCCCGAGGGTGTTGACAGCAAACGCGTCATCAATACCACTCGTTCAGTCGCACTTTGCCGCGATCTCATAAATACGCCTGCGCAAGACATGGCGCCCTCGCACCTCGAAGCTGAGTCGCGCGACATGGCAGCGCACTTTGGCGCGAACATCAGCGTTACTTTGGGAGATGAGCTTTTAGCGGCAGGCTGCGGGGCTATTCATGCTGTTGGTCGTGCGGCTGATGACGCGCCGCGCCTCATCGACCTCACCTGGGGGGATGAGAATGCGCCCAAAATTACGATCGTGGGGAAAGGCGTCACGTTCGACAGCGGAGGCTTGGATATGAAGCCAGGCTCGGCAATGCGCATGATGAAAAAAGATATGGGCGGTGCGGCCAATGCCATCGGCCTCGCTTACCTGATCATGGCAGAACAGCTACCGGTGCGATTGCGCTTACTCGTTCCAACGGCTGAAAACGCGATCTCGGGTAACGCATTTAGACCCGGCGATATTTTGCACACGCACAAAGGCCTGACGGTTGAAATCGACAACACGGACGCAGAAGGCAGACTTCTCCTGTGTGACGCGCTGTCAATTGCAACCGAAGATAAGCCTGATGCGATCTTTGACTACGCAACGCTCACCGGCTCAGCCAGATCAGCTGTCGGCGCCGAGGTCTCGGCCATGTTCTGTAACAGCGATGAACTTGCCGATTCCATTTCACATTCGGGTCGCGAGACGGATGACCCCGTGTGGCGAATGCCTCTGCACGGTGACTACAACCACATGCTCAACTCAAAAGTGGCTGACATGGTGAATTGCGCGCCATCGCCCTACGCAGGCGCCATAACAGCGGCGCTATTTTTAGAGCGTTTTGTTGACGACATGCCTTGGATGCACTTTGATATTAATGCCTTTAATACACGCAGCCGACCCGGACATCCCGAGGGCGGTGAGGCCATGGCTCTGCGCGCTGTATTCGACTATCTCAGACGCACCTACGCTTAACGCTTCAGAGTGTATTAGCGGCGTCACCTGGACGGCTGTGACGGCTGCGCCCTCGCCTGGGACTCAAGTATGGCGTGAAGGATGCCTTCTTACCGATTACTCAGTTTGAGGGGATCAAACCGTCTCAGCTGAGCCGAACGCACCTTTGCCCACACCCTCGAAGGCCTTGACTTGAACAGCAAGGCCACAGTCCGTCGACGCGGCTAACGCCAAATGATTGGCAATATTTTCCACCGTACTCACGCAGGGGACCACAAATACCTGATGTTCAGGTACCGAGAGTGAGAAATGGCCTTGGGCCGCGTCGTAGGCCATATCAATGTGTGCCATACCGTTGTGTACAGTCTTCCCCGAAATATGCTCTTCGCTTGCAATGTAAATATCTCGGAGCTTTGCTACCCACTGAGCTTCTAGTTCGCGATCTCGAGCGCCGTGAACTGAGAGCTCCAAACGTGAGCGATGACCATGGGCAATACGCTGACATTGCCCTTGGTGTTTTTGAAGACCATGACTGTAGTGGAAAAAAGCCCCCTCGATTTCCTCGCAACGCAGCTTTACAAGCACATCCGACACGTTATCAGGTAAGACGCTTCTCAACTGCAGCGCCAAGTCCTCGGCTACCACTTCCGCTGAGATCACATCAGAGGTCACCAGGAGCACGGCGTCTCGTGGCGACTGGTGCCGAATCAGACCACCATTGGCCAGCGAAAACTCGACCAGAAGATCATTACCCACCGACTGCGTCCGACATCCAGCGTATGCGGCGGGAACAAGGAGGCGATGATCGGCTTGCGCGTCAATCAGCTGCTTAATCTGTTTTTTAACATGTCCAAAATCAAAAACCATGCCCTGATCNTCGAGCTCGCCGCCNAGTTCTATATCAACGATCCAGGACTCNCCCACNACACCACGATCNGCATCAAGGTACGAGAAATCCATCACTGTAAGGTTGTCTACAAATAATCGAGCCACTTTCGCCTCTGACCAAAATCCTANTTGCGCCGTCCGTGTTAGCTTGTCTGCACGTGTTTGAAGTACGACAGCTAATGGTAACGTTCCAGATTGGGGTGGAATCCCGCAGTGTAACGTATAGAATGCTCGCTCGCTGACGGTTGAGATCACTGTCGGTAATATGTCGCCTTACAGCGTGAACAAACGAGTTGTGAATGAACCACAACGGAGTCAACGCAGTAAGGATGGCAAGGAAAGGTCGGGGCGAATGTGGGGCGCAGGTCATACAGAATCGTCACGAGGCTTGAATCCTTGCCAGACACGAGCGGCGACGGGTGAGGCTCATTGAGCATCCGCGCAAATTTGACATGTATTAGTGAAGCTTTAAATGAANCCTTCNGACACCCTTCCTGATATCACCAGTGAAGCGCTTGCCCAGCGAGGCTTGCCGCTGCAGTGGGTAGGTATGGAGCAGTTGGATCTGCCTGTTTCGATCGCACTTGAGAACGGCGAAACCGTGCAGGCGCCTGCCAAGGCAAATGTCTTCGTAAGCCTCGACGACACAGCCAGCAAAGGCATTCACATGTCCCGGCTGCATGCACTTGTTCAAAAATTAGGCCGTCAGCTGTGCAGCCGAGAAACAATCGACCGCTTTTTGACTGAGTGCGTTGAATCGCAAGCGGGNATCAGTGCTCACGCAAAAATCGAATTACACTTTGACCTATTACTTGAGAAACCGGCGCTTCTGAGTGGTGAGGTCGGCTATCAAGCCTACCCCGTTTCGCTCNTAGGGACAGTAATCAGTGGCGAGTTCCANTATGAGCTTGGCTATACAGTGCCCTATTCCAGCACATGCCCCTGCTCTGCATCGCTTGCNCGTCAACTCTTCGCNAACGCAGTAGATGAGCAATTTGAAGGTGATGTCATCGACAAGGCGCGCTTACTTGAATGGATGCAAAGCGAATCTGGAAGCGTTGCAACGCCACACGCACAACGCTCTTATGCTTACGTAAAATTAGTATCNGACGCGCCGACTTGGCCTGCTTTTGACACGGTGATACGCACCATTGAAAGCACGATTGGCACGCCGGTTCAGACGGCCGTAAAACGAGTGGATGAGCAGGAATTTGCGAGATTGAACGCGCAAAACCTCATGTTTTGCGAAGATGCAGCTCGACGTATCAAACACGCCTTAGAGGCGATGCCACATGTCGTTGATTACTGGTTGAAGGTCGATCATCAGGAAAGCCTTCACGCCCACAACGCTGTAGCGATTGACCGTAAATCCAAAAATTAACGCAAGCTTGGGCGCGTCATCTGTCATTCAGATGAATACGTCGCCACCCTCTTTGGTCTCTCAAACGACTTACCGGTAATCGCTCAATGTTGGACCCAAGGCATCTTCAAGNGGCNCAAGGTACGCCCCAAAGTGTTGCCACTGCTCCATTCCTGACTTGTAAATGGGTTGCCGCACCTGCTCCGCGCTGGGTGTCCTGACGGCCCGCTCCGTTTCATGAAAATCGANGCAGGCTTGCTCAAATGGCAGANCACAATAATCAAGGATACGACGAACCTGACNNTCGAGATCCTCGANGACATCCTCATGCTGAACGCGCAGGATACGCCCCGGGAGNACCTGCTCCCAATGGGCCATCACNTCGACATAGGCACGGTAATACCGACCAATCTCGTCAAGCCCGTANGTAAANTCCTGNCCCTCAGCAAACAGCTGCTTNAAGCCACTAAAACAGCAGGCCATCGGATGGCGGCGGGCGTCAATAATCTTAGCCTTAGGNAATATGAGCTGAATAAGTGGGATATGACGGAAATTATTCGGCATCTTGTCAATAAAGTAGATGCCGTCACCTCTGTGGTGCTCGGTTTCCTGAATAAACTGCTCACCGAGCTGTCGTGTCTGTGCTTCGGTAAGTTGAGCCAAAACCTTNGGGTACGGCGACGNTCCGGTTCGTCGTTTCTGACCGTTTAACCTGTTCGCTGTCCCAATGATATTNGCGAGCTCCATAGTNCCATCGACAAGACTGTGAGAGGCCAGTATCTGCTCGAGCAGGGTCGACCCNGCGCGGGGTAANCCGAGAATAAAGATCGGCGCCTCGNTTGNGTGGCCAAAGCCGCTTCGCTCCTCAAAAAAACCNCCATCAAAAAGTGCTTTTTGGGCCGTCAGCTCTTGTTCGACTATCTCGGANCGATAGCCNCTTTCNGCGCGCTTTAGGGCGTTGCCNTTGTCGTAATACGCAAAGGATCGCGCATAATCGCCGAGGTCCTCGAACGCCTTTCCGAGNGCAAAGCACAANTGAAACCGGTTNTCNGTGATGATNGANGAAGACNCTTCCTGCTCNACCATTTGAGCCAANTCTGACTCCGAGAACCGATAGGTCTTNAGNTTAGCCAANCTCCAGTACGCGTCACCGTAATCNGGTTGCGCGCGATAGGCACGCTGATAGGATTCCACCGCCTCNTNAGCACGCCCACTGGTTTTCAGCGCATGACCGCGNGANGTCAATATTCTNGCCATCTCGCCGTGNTCNTTGAGCACCTTGTCATACACGGACAACGCACCTGAGAAATCACCCACCGCCTGCTGCTGAGCNGCNAGGGTGACGTCATAGACCATGTTTTCGGGAGACCTCGCCCGCAANTNCAGCGCCTGATTGAGTGCCTTATCAAACTTTTGNCGTTTGTGGAGAACCTGAACATAGTCGAGTCGAGCACGTTCGTACTCCGGATAGAATTCAACACATGACTCAAGCAAATACTCTGCGTCGTCAAATATTTGTAGCTGGCTGCCAATTTCAGCAAGCAGCCTCATACCCTCTTGATGATGGGGCTTTTTCTGCAGAAATTGTCGACAGATCTGCTCGGCAACATACAACTTGCCCTCGTAAAGTAAGCTCGTGACCGTCTGTAACTCGCTCGGCATACCGTCAAGCCAACGGATGTGATTAGCCGCTTCTGCTTTGCGATCAGCTAAGCCTAACTGTTCATAGCGACCATGAAGCGCTTTCCAGCTCGCAAGCAGTGCGGGGTTAAGCGACACAGCCCGTTCAAAGGCCTCAAGCGCTGACTCATTTCGTTTTAAGGCAATGAGGTTGTAGGCCTCTTCCTGATAGGCGCGCCCATAATCCGGATGCGCAGCGAACAGCGACTGAAGCGTGTTACGGGCAGCGACTGAGTCGCCTTGCTGCCTCATAGTCACCGCCAAGTAATACAGTGCGTCTTTGTGAGTGGGGTCCGAATCAAGGATAGCGTGCAAGGCTCTCACCGCTTCAACCCGATTACCGGATTGAAGCTGCCGCTTGGCCTCAGACAAGATTGCGTCGTTCCCTTGTAACTTACTGTTTTCCACTGTCACTGAGTAAACTCGTAAAGTTGATGTTTTAAACTAAAAAAGGCGCTCCACTGGAGCGCCTTGTATTTTTACCGCATTTGCAAACGACTTAGAAACGATAGCTCAGACGGACACCGAACGTGCGAGGACGATTCGGAGTGGTCTTGATAATGTCGTCTTCGTTACTAATGAAGAGGTCTGCAAGCTCATCTGTCAGGTTCTCGCCAAAGACCGTGATGGTCATATTTTCCAGGTCATACCCAAGACTCGCATCCCAAGTACGGTAGCTATCCATCTGGAAGTCGGCACCGGTGACNATTGCACTGATTTGNTCATCNGTATACTGGTGAACAAGCTGCGCAAACATGCGATTACCGTTACCAATCTCCCAGTCATAGCGCGCTCTGAGCACGTACTGCAGCTCTGGAGCCANGGCGAGGGAACTTCCGGGCTGNCGAAGACCTACAATGTTTGCCGGTACTCTAGTCAGTTCACTGTCGTTNAATGACACGTTCGCGAACAGGGTCAAATTCTCATTTGCCTGCCANACGCTGTCGATTTCCATGCCCGTAATCTCAGCATCCGAAACATTGTCAATGAANGTNAGGTTCGAGATATCGAAGTCTAGGACACCAATCTGCATGGCTTCCCACTCAATACGATAGATGGCACCGTTAAACCGNAGCGTGTCATCCATCATTGTCATCTTCCAACCAAACTCAAGGTTGGTCACCTCGTCTGACTCGTAGAAGTCAGGNACGAATGGCCCCTCAGGGTTAGCGCTCGACCCACCATTTCGGTTAAAGCCACCNGGGCGGTAACCCTCAGACCANGTTCCGTAGATCATGGTGCTNTCGTCGATATTCCACTGAACATTCAACTTCATGATCGTGTCGCTAAGATCTGCAGGGCTCGAGCCTTCNAGTACNTCATCAACGTTACGNCCCCAGTCTAGATCGCCCGTGCCGTAGTCNCGGTTTGCAAAGTTAGAGCTGCCTTTAAGACCGATCTCAATGTCNTAGCGGCGAACACCAANGGTNGCGGTCACGTCGTCGCTGATGTCNTAGTACAACTCACCAAAGAACGAGAGTTCCTTCTTGCTTCGAGTGAAGTCNTTGAAGAAAACAACGCCGGGAGGACGCGTATTCGGATTGCTTGAGGTCGCNCCAGGAATGGGCGCATTCGGTACGAATCCGGCTTCCACAGACGACGGATAGTTCCAATCACCCTGCTCAACGTTCTCAGTNTCATCGGCAAATACACCGATCATGGCGCGTAAACGTCGNTCGGCATCTGTATTNANTCGGAATTCGTGCGTTGTTCTTTCCGTGTTGTAGTACTGATCGAGGAAGAACGCGGTCTCACCACAGCTCGTATAAGACGTATTACAAATGTAATAGGGAATATACGGGCCGTTATTGGCATAACCCGAGTAATCCGANATGCCNTCGACCAATCTGTCTAGGTACGAACCGGTGTAAATAANGTCCAAGTTNGCCATACGACCTGAGACGGTCCATGTCGTTAGGTCNAATTCGTCATCGGCGAAGTCAGGTTGATAAGACTCNGAGTTCAAGTCNCCCAGCGTTGGATCGTAATCCCAGACNCCCTCAGTCTCAATTGTCTGGCTGGTATGCTGCAATTGCACATCCCAGTCATCATTNGGNGCCCACCGAAGGCTCNCTCTGTAGCCCTCGTACGTCGCATCNTTGAAGTTGTCTTCNACAAGANCCTCGTTTGTAGAGATCGCCCGCTCAGCTGGCTCTCGNCCACCGAGACCTGGGTTGCTGTAGGGGAGTAATCGACTNCCACTCACGTTATTGATGTAGCCACCCTCTTTGGCACGGTAAACAGCGACCCGGGCAGCGAGTTTGTCATCAACGAGCGGAATGTTTGCATAAGCCTCAATAGCGCTGCTGTTGTCNGCTGACGACGTNTTAGAACCCATCAAATCGATACCACCAGAGAATTCGTTGAATTCTGGCTTGTTNGTAATCAATCTGACNGTTCCAGCCTGAGAACTTGCNCCATAGAGCGTNCCCTGTGGACCNGGCAACACCTCCACACGGTTCATATCGGTCATGTAGGGGTCGATATTTCGACCACCCATGGATATCGGCGCTTCATCTAAGTAGAGCGCNACAGTCGGCTCAAGACCCACAGCACCCGCGATCTTCAGACCTCCTTTACCGGTCGAAACACCGCGAATGAAAATTTCATTACGNCCCGGACCACGGCCCCCNGAGGTCACCCCTGCAAGGTTCTTGATGTAGTCTTTGAAGTTACCAATACCCAAGTCTTCAAGCGTGTCTTCACCCAGGGCTTGGATGGTAATGGGGATNTCTTGCGCACTTTCNGTACGCTTCGTGGCCGTAACGACCACCTCCTCAAGCTGCGCGTGTGCCGAGGTCGCGGTAATCGCGCTGACGGTTAACACAGAGATCGCATGGCTAAGTGTTTTCTTTTGGAACATCTGGGCCTCTCTCATTTTGTTTATGGGCTGTTCATCTCTGACTCAGCGAAACCTTTTAGAGATGTACGTCGGACTCTTTCGCTTTTTTAATTATGTACGCCGAACTGACCATAACCTTACGGATTTAGATAATAAATTCAAGCACAGTCATAGGTTGGCTCAGCTGTTATCAAGCCATTATTTACTGACATTTCCACGTTATTTGCGGATTTTAGAGCGCAAGCCGCCGTGCGTTTGACAGGGGTTAGTCTTTGTCCCGGACACCGGAAGTAATACCCCAGCGATTCACAAGATCGTTCTCAAGTTCGAACAAATCTAAAACACGCCCGACACTGTGGTTAATGATGTCATCGACGCTCTCAGGGCGTGTATACATGGCGGGCAGCGGCGGTGCGATGATCGCCCCCATTTCCGATAGTGCCGTCATCGTTCTCAAGTGCCCCGTATGAAACGGCGTCTCACGCACCATCAAAACCAGTTTCCTGCGCTCTTTTAGGACAACGTCGGCCGCTCGGGTAAGGAGCGATGAGGTAACGCCAGTTGCGATTTCCGACATGGTTCGCACGGAACACGGTGCAATTACCATACCGGCTGTCGGAAAGGACCCGCTGGAGACCGCGGCCCCAACGTCTTTTACTGGATACCAGTGATCAGCCAATGCTTTTACGTCATCAGCGCGCAGGTCACTTTCATAACTAAGCGTCAGTTCTGCGGACTTACTCATTACTAAATGAGTCTCAATGTCCGACCCGCGCAACGCTTCGAGCATACGGATACCGTAAATGATGCCCGAGGCACCGCTGATTCCTACGATTAGTTTCTGTCTGCTCATCTGGGGTAACTCTACCTTCTCTGAAAAGACCCAATGTGCTTAAGCAAGGCCCAATTAATAGCTCGCCGTTAGCGGCATTGGCCCTTTATCGATAGGCCATACACAACCGACTGACAACGAGTGGGACTCTAACCCCAAAGCACCCGTCATGTCACAGATTGGGCATTGAGGTTCGGGAATTAGCTTGGACACGACGGCTTACCTCGTCACGCCTTGGTCACTGCTGCCATGACATTATTGCAGGTGCCTATTTCGCAAATTTCGATGATATTTCCCACAGGAAGCTCCCCAACACAACACAAGAAAGCCACAGAACGTAGACCGGCGACCGAGAGGGAAGCCAGAAAGAACTGATCATTACGGAAGGAATTTGGTGGAGCCAGGCGGGATCGAACCGCCGACCTCAACACTGCCAGTGTCAGTAAAAACAACAATCTATCGACTTATTAAGCCACTGGGTATCTATTGGGTAACATTTTTCATGGATTATCCACTCGGATCGGATGGTAATCGCATTGGTTTTTTTTTGATATTTGAACCTTGAAGTTGTCTCGCGGTGGCTTTCGAGAGGGAGCAGGACGCCGATCAGGCTCCACCAATAAATCTCCTCCTGAGCAGTCTCAGCGCCTCTCAGAACTTGCCAAAACTTATGCCGAGGAAGTACTCCAAACACTGGTTGATGTTGCCAGAAACTGTCGTACAGATGTCCCTAGAGTCTGTGCCGCTAATGCCTTACTAAACAGAGCTTACCGAAAGCCAGCTCCTAGCGAAGAAAGGTCGATCGTGGATTTACCACCGATGGTGATTGAGCTGACCGCGCCCAGCACTTGAGAACGCTACGCTCCCTCGAGTATCAGAATCGCCTCATTTGATTCTCAAATTTCTCATCATTCTTTAAAAGCCATTCTGTCGTTACTACCCTTAGGAAACGTCGCAACCTAGGCACAATTTAAGTGCTTTTTCTGTTGCTTCTGCACCTGTTTAAGGCGCTCGTTAACCACAATTTCAAGTCTCGACCGCAATAAGCCAACCAACTCCCGTTGGCACCGTTTTTGCACCAATAGCGGCAATCACTGATGTACCTCCATAGAACCTTTCTAAACCGCCACGGCGACATCCACTTACGATCGAGGAATGTGAGCAAAATGAATGATATTGAGAGACTAGAAACAAAATTCAGCGAAGCATTGGCTTCCCGTAACAAGGCACAACTAAATGAGATTCATACCAAAGCGATAGGTCTGGTTTCAGGACGCGAAGCGCCGCCCGTAATCTCGGGGAGTAAAAAAGCTTATCAACAACTCATCCATTCATACGTTTGCCATGTCGCTTCTAACGATTCAAGACTGCCCTACCTTCTTTGGTGGCGAGCTTATTACGGTGATCAAAAGTCACCCAAAAAACCAAGGCACTCTGTTGAGCGGAGTCGTTTACACCTGAGGGAAATGAAAAAGCACTCTCAGCTGACTTCGCGGCTATGTGACAAATACCGAGTAAAAACGTAATCAAAGTGAAGAAGGGCATTCATGGAGCGGCGCGTGCTTCGCAGTGACTTGGCTTAGCGTTAATGAGGGTCCAGAAGAGAGACCTATGGGTAATCATTGGGTAACAGAATCCTGTAGATTACCAGCGATATCAAGTTATAGGCAGAGGCCGCGCGCCGACCCTTCGAATAGGGTTAAACTGCGCCAGGTAAGAGAAAATTGGCCTAGGTATGCGAAAGAATTTGGTGGAGCCAGGCGGGATCGAACCGCCGACCTCAACACTGCCAGTGTTGCGCTCTCCCAGCTGAGCTATGGCCCCAAATCGAAGAGGCCGAACGTTACGAGTAAGCGCGGCCGGTGTCAAGGCGGAATCAGGTTTGCTATGGTGTCGGAGGCAAATCTGGGAGGCAAAAAATGTTTGGTCAATTACTGTTGGGTATTACAGGCGCCATTTTCTTCGGTTTAGGTGTCATTAGCGTTTATGACCCAGAAATTCCTGCTGGTTGGTCGGGTTTATTTATTGCCTCGCAAGACGCCTANGCGGANATAGCCGCCATGTATGGCGGTATGGANATTGCCGTNGGCTCCATCTTGCTTGCTTCGGCCGTTATCAAAGAATANTTGAAGGCCGGCCTNTGGCTNNTGTTNNTCATTATCTTTTACATTGGCGCCGCAAGAGCCTTCACCGTAATCCGNGAGCTCGACTCGACGGTAGAGGTTGCAGGCAGCCAAGTCGGCATTGAGATGACGTCTAGCTTCACCAGCTATACGTGGGGTGTTCTAACCTTTGAGATCGTGGTCGCCATTTTGGCACTCATCGCACTTCTCAACCGNCCGCGCTAGCCACTNACCANATNCAANGCGGCAGCGCGGTGTTGGTTATGCCANCGCTGCGTACTCTTTCTCGAGTCGCTTTGCGGCCTTCTTAGACACGCCACCCAAAACGCTGATGGCGTTTCTNAGNCGNGCGCGCGTNAGNTCAGGNCCAAGAATCGACATTGAGTCNGGGATCGAGTAGGCGCTCGACTTGCCCGAAATTGCGACGAANAGAGGTGCGAACAAAACCTTTGGCTTTAATTCCAACGTGTCCGCCAAGCCTTTGAGCGNNNCAAACAAAGCCCCGCGCTCCCAATCCTGCTGTGCCTCTAGTCGCCACAACACGAACTGCAAACGCTTAAGCAGCTCCTCNTGTGAATCCGCCGTGCCATCGAAGGCNNCAGCGGTCACCGCAACCTCACCCGACAGTAAATAAGCNGACATCGGGATAAAGTCAGACATGACATCCATGCGGCCCTGCGCGTGCGGCAAGATCTTATCTAAGGTCTCATCGTTCCAGAGCCAGGACTTTANNCGCNCCTTTAANGTCTGAGCGTCGAAGTCTTCNCGNAGCCAAGTNCCGTTAAGCCACTTGAGNTTTTCAACNTCAAAAATAGGGCCTCCGAGCGATACACGATCAATATCGAACGCTGCCTGCATNTCGTCNAGCGAGAANTTTTCGCGCTCNTCGGGCATAGACCATCCCATACGACCCAAGTAGTTAACCAGNGCCTCTGGCAAGAANCCCATGCGCTCGTAATGNAGAATGCTNGTCGGGTTCTTGCGCTTACTTAACTTTGACTTGTCAGGGTTTCTGAGCAACGGCAGGTGACAAAGCTCAGGCATATCCCAGCCAAAGTAGTGATAGAGCAACTTGTGTTTTGGCGCTGAGTTCAACCACTCCTCGCCACGAATCACGTGGGTGATGCCCATNAGGTGATCGTCCACAACATTNGCAAGGTGGTAGGTCGGCATACCATCTGACTTNAGAAGGATCTGTGCATCGACCATGCTCCAGTCGAGCTCGATATCGCCACGAAGGCGGTCGTGAATCAGACACGCCCCTTCCTCATCTGGCACNCGCATGCGAATAACAAACGANGCACCTGCGGCCTTTCGTGCCATCTGCTCGGCGTCACTCAACTCCAGNTCCGCGGGCTTCAAGGCCGTTGATCGGCCGTCAGCACGACGGGCTTCACGCAATGTTTCNAGCTCCTCGGGNGTTCGATAGCAAACGAAGGCATCNCCCTGCTCTACCAGTTGCCAAGCGTANNCNCCATAAATNTCGCGCCGCTCACTCTGACGATACGGTCCNTGATCACCGCCAACGTCGGGCCCNTCGTCCCANTCGAGCCCNAGCCACCNGAGCGAGTCAAAAATCATCTGCTCGGCAGCCNCGGTGCTGCGNNCCTGATCCGTGTCCTCGATGCGCAAAATAAACTGCCCACCGTGNGCTTTTGCAAAGCACCGGTTAAATAAGGCCATGTAAGCNGTGCCTACGTGNGGGTCGCCGGTAGGAGATGGGGCAACGCGCGTTCTGACNGTCATGTGAATCTCTTTTCGATGAAGGGCTTTTNTNAGCGCGCAATGTTAACAGAAGCGGGTCCGAATAAAGCTNTCTATCACCGCTTCNCANTNCACTTATTGCGTGAGTTTATTACACGCCCGAGTCAAAATTCGATAGGATGTGNCAAACCCAAGAGCAAGANGAATCATGCGTTGTTTTCGATCNTTTTTAGCCGTCAGCTGCCTCGCGCTGCTGGCNGGGTGTGGTAGTGGTGAGAGTAATGTGGAGTCNGGAAATCGAGAGGGGCTTCTNCATTANGGAAATGGTGCAGAACCNCANGGTCTTGATCCCCATGTGGTGACAGGGGTTCCCGAAAACCANCTTATTCGCGCACTTTTTGAAGGCCTNGCGGTNAAAAACCCNAAGACGCTAGAGCCAGAGCCNGGTGTTGCCGAGCGCTGGGAAATNAGNGATGACGGCACGGTNTACACGTTCTATATCAATCCAGATGCCAAGTGGAGCAACGGAGAGTCCATCACCGCCTCCGATTATGTTTGGTCGTGGCATCGTGCGCTGCACCCGGATACNGGCNCGCTATACGCTTACATGCTCTACCCCATTGCTAATTCAGAGGCCTANTCGAANCGNGAGATCACTGACTTCAATGAGGTNGGCGTCAAAGCCTTNGATGACCTCACNCTGCAAGTGACNTTAAACGCNCCGACNCCGTANTTTTTGCAGCTCATGGATCACTACAGTAGCTTTGCNGTGCACCCCGAGACCTTACTGCAACANGGGAAGATGACAGATCGATTTACCCCATGGACGCGGGTTGGNAACATTGTGAGCAATGGCGCCTTCACCTTGGAAGAATGGTCNCTNAACCGACGNATTATCATGAAGAAAAACGATCACTATTGGGANCGTGACAATGTTGCGCTCAATGGTGTGGTGTTCTACCCAACCG
The DNA here is from genome assembly GCA_002689915.1 of Halieaceae bacterium. Lineage (GTDB taxonomy): Bacteria > Pseudomonadota > Gammaproteobacteria > Pseudomonadales > Halieaceae > Luminiphilus > Luminiphilus aquimaris. Next base: position 20,996 of record NZIJ01000047.1, read on the forward strand.
AAAACGTGGTGAGTGAAGAGCGCATGTTCCGCGCCGAGCAGTTGCACTACACCCAAGTCGTGCCCCTAGACAAAATTCCGGGCTACCGCGAGACCGGGAACCCAAGTTACGTTCAAGCCCCTTATTTGGGCACCTACTACTACCTCGTAAACACTGAGCGACCACCAGTGGACAACGTTTTAGTCCGCCGCGCGCTATCGCTCGCCTTGGATCGCGATACGCTGACACGGACCGTACTGCAAGACACTGCCATTCCAGCCTACAGCATCACGCCGCCCGATACGCTTGGCTACAATCCGCCAAAACTGTTTGCTCATGACCCCGAAAAGGCGCGTCAATTACTCGCGGACGCGGGCTACCCAAATGGCGAGGGTTGGCCGGGACTTGAGATCATCTACAACACCCAAGAAGCGCACCGCAAAATCGCTGTCGCCGTGCAGCAAATGTGGAAGCGCGAGTTAAACATCGACATTACAATCGCGAACCAAGAGTGGAAGGTGTACCTCGACTCTGTGTCCCAGCGGAATTTTCAGGTGGCACGCCGAGGTTGGATTGGTGATTACGTGGACGCTAACAACTTCCTTGACCTCTTCATAACCGACGGCGGGAATAACAATACGGGCTATGCCAACGAAGTCTACGACGACATTATTTTAAATCGCGCACCGAAAGCCAAAAGTCGAGATGAGCGTTATGGGTTGTTCTATGAAGCTGAGACTATGCTGATGCAGGAAATGCCCATCATCCCAATTTACACCTACACGAGTAAGCACTTAGTGCACCCAAGCGTAGAAGGCATTTACCCCAACCTGATGGACTCGTTAAACCTTAAATACGTGACGTTGCATCCCGAACGTCGCTTAAACGAGGAGGCGAACTGAGATGCTGCGCTTTATTTTCTGGCGGCTAATCCAAGCGATTCCCGTTATTTTTGTCGTCATCACGGCCACATTCTTCTTGGT
>NZIJ01000048.1 GCA_002689915.1 Halieaceae bacterium
TTTTCTGCAGAGGGAACAACCTCACCAAATAAATCACCCATGCCGGCTGCCTCATTAGCCGCCGACTGCTCAGCGGCGCGAAGCGCATCATCTAACGCTGACATCAGCACAGATCGTTCCGCATCCAGCTCATCAAGGGCCCCGCTCTTTATTAAAGCCTCAAGCGCTCGACGATTCACCTTCCTGGGATCAGTCCGGCTACACAGATCGAAAAGGTCACTAAAAGGCGAGTTGCCTCTCGCCTCCAGCAAGTCATCAATAGGCCCTTCACCCAGGCCCTTGATGCCGCCAAGACCGTAAATAATGTGGCCGTCTGCGTTCACAGAAAAATGTAACTTTCCCTCAAGAACATTAGGGGCTTTAACGGTTAAACCCATGCGCTTACATTCGTCGCGAAGGCTCAGCAATTTATCTGTGTTATCAATCTCTGAACTCATTACAGCGGCCATGAATTCAGAGGGGTAATGCCGCTTCAACCAAGCTGTTTGATAGCTGACCAATGCATAAGCAGCCGAGTGCGACTTGTTAAAGCCGTAGCCCGCAAACTTTTCAACCAGATCAAAAATCTTCATTGCAAGTGTTGGATCAACACCTTTGTCTTTAGCCCCGCCCTCAAAAACAGAGCGTTGCTTTGCCATCTCCTCGGGCTTTTTCTTACCCATCGCGCGGCGCAAGAGATCAGCCCCACCGAGGGTGTAGCCGGCCAGCTCCTGCGCGATTTGCATAACCTGTTCTTGATAGAGAATGATGCCGTAGGTGGGCTCTAATATTGGCTGTAACCACTCGTGCTGATACTGCGCATCCGGGTAGGAAACTTGCTCTCTACCGTGCTTTCTATCGATGAAGTTTTCGACCATACCCGACTGGAGTGGCCCTGGCCGAAACAGGGCCACTAAGGCGATGATGTCTTCAAAACAGTCCGGGCGAAGACTCTTGATCAGCTCCTTCATACCTCGGCTTTCCAACTGAAATACAGCCGTGGTCTCTGCGCTTTGCAGCAAACTATAAACCGCACCATCATCAAGCGGTATCTGATTAATATCGACAGGCGATGCAATGTCCTCGCGCTCATTGATCATCGCGACGGCCCAATCAATGATGGTAAGGGTTCTCAAACCTAAGAAGTCAAACTTTACGAGACCCGCATCCTCAACATCGTTCTTGTCGTATTGAGTGACGAGTCCATGCCCCTCTTCATCACAAAACAAGGGCGAGAAATCTGTTAGCTGTGAGGGCGCAATGACGACACCACCTGCGTGCTTGCCTGCGTTTCGGGTCAATCCCTCGAGCTGGACCGCCATATCCCAAATCTCTTGGGCAGCGCTGTCTTCTTCGAGAAGGTTGACTAATTGCTCTTCCTGCTCAAGCGCCTTTTCCAGCGTCATGCCCACCTCAAAGGGTATGAGCTTGGACATCTTATCGGCCAATGCGTAGGGCTTGTCCTGCACGCGCGCGACATCTCGTACAACCGCTTTTGCCGCCATGGTGCCGAATGTGATGATCTGAGATACGGCGTTGCGACCGTATGTTTCCGCAACGTAATCGATCACTTCATCCCTGCGATCCATACAGAAATCGACATCAAAATCGGGCATAGAAACCCGTTGCGGATTCAAAAATCGCTCAAAAAGGAGATCGTATTCGATCGGATCCAAGTCGGTAATTTCGAGCGCATAAGCGACCAGAGATCCTGCACCAGAACCCCTGCCTGGACCTACCGGTATGCCGTTTGCCTTGCCCCAGCGGATGAAGTCCATAACAACCAAAAAGTAGCCCGGGAACCCCATTTGGTTGATGATATCGAGCTCAAATTTGAGACGCGCACGATACACTTCATCATCGTCAATATTGAGCGCTGCCAGCCGCTTATCGAGTCCCTCGTTAGATAAATCTTCGAGGTGCTGCTCGATACTTACCCCTTCAGGTGTCGGGAAATCAGGCAAATACGCTTTACCCAGTTCTATTTCAGTCGAGCAACGAGCCGCGATATGAATCGTATTCTCGATTGCCTCTGGAATATCGGCAAATAACGCAATCATCTCATCGGGAGATCGAAGGTACTGCTGGTCTGAAAAGTGCCGTGGCCGGCGCGGATCATTTAGCGTTCGACCATCACCGATACAGACTCTCGCCTCGTGGGCATCATATTCCTCTGGCGTGAGAAAGCAGACTTCGTTTGTCGCCACCACCGGGCAGTTTTCTTCAGCTGCCAGTGCCACCGCCGAGTGAAGGTAGTCCTCTTCGTTCTCTCTACCCGTTCGCTGAAGCTCAACGTAATAACGATCCGGGAACAGCGACATCCACCACTCAAGTGCGGCTTTTGCCTCTTGGCTTCTTCCCGCAACCAGATGCTGACCCACGTCACCTAGCCTGCCACCAGACAGTGCAATCAAACCCTGACTTCGCGCTTGAATCCAATCACGTCTTAGCAAAGGTCGACCCAAGATCTGACCTTCTTGATAAGCCTGAGAAATAAGAAGCGTGAGGTTTCGATAACCCTCTGCGGACTGTGCTAAAAACGTCGCTTGATAACGGCGCTCATCGTCCTCGAGCACCTCAAAATCGGCCCCTATGATGAGCTTTACGCCTTCACGCTCAGCGGCCTTGTAAGCCTTAATCAACCCAAAGAAATTATTCCGATCCGTCACAGCCACCGAAGGCATATCCGCTGCGGCCACCGACTTCATCAGAGGCCCTACACGCACCAACCCGTCGGTGAGCGAAAACTCTGAATGAACACGAAGATGAACGAATTTGGGATCCATAGAACTTATTTAAACCTGATTTACGTTTTCAGCAAACGGGCGATTGGACCAAAACTACGGCGATGTATGGGCAAGACACCGTGCGCTTTAATTGCCGCGATATGCTGTGCGGTAGGGTAGCCCTTATGCTTAGCAAAACCGTACTCAGGGTAGTGTTGATCCAGTGCAATCAACTCCTGATCACGTGTCACCTTGGCGAGAATCGAAGCCGCACTGATAGACGGAATCAACGCGTCACCACCTACCACCGCCTCAGCACTGTACTCCCAGGTGGGAAGCTTGTTGCCGTCAACAAGCACGTGATCGGGTTTAATACCCAGGGCTTCGACCGAGCGCTTCATGGCGAGCAATGAGGCATTTAAAATATTGAGCTCATCAATTTCACTTACACTCGCCCGGCCGATACCGAACGCAATTGCGTGATTTTCAATCTCAGAATACAAACGCAGCCGTTTTTTCTCCGACAGTTTTTTGGAGTCTGTGAGTCCTTCAGGCGTGTACTCACCAAGAATAACGGCCGCAGCGACGACATCGCCGGCTAGGGGGCCTCGCCCGACTTCGTCGCATCCCGCTACGATCATTCAAAGCCCTCGCCAGCCATAAGCGCCTCTAATGCATCGGCTGAGCGCACAGCATAGTCATCGCCAATAGTTTGGCGAAGCTCGCTAAAGGTCGTCTTTTGCTCATCACCCTGACNAGAGAAGCTCTCGAGTACNGATTGGTANAGGTTTTCAACCGTNGCATTTCCCTGCAAAAACTCNGGCGCGACNGCCCTACCCGCAATAACATTAGGCAAGCCCACAAAAGGCGAAGTGACCATGCGACTCAGAATCTGCCAAGAGAACCAGCTCATTTTGTAAGCNATTGTCATNGGCTTGCCAATAAGCATCGCNTCCAGTGTNGTTGTACCGGACGCACANAGCACNGCATCCGATGCCGTCATTGCNAATCGACTCTGACCTTCGATGACNAAAAAGCGCTCATCATCAATTGGCATGAGCCGGTTTATTTGNTCCATGCGTTCCTCCGATGAAGCCGGAAGGATAACGCGCATTTCACTGTCTGACGCAAGCAGTCGCATTACAACCTGCGTGAATGTAGGACCAATATGTTCGATTTCGCCCGATCGACTNCCNGGGAGGCATGCAAGAACCGGCGCATTCTGAGGAAGTCCAAGATAGTGCTTTGCCGTCGCCTGATCTGGCAGGGCNGAGAACTCCTCAATAAGGGGGTGACCCACACACACNGCTTCAACACCGTGCTGCGCGTAAAAGTCTTTCTCAAACGGAAGCAAGCACAACATCAAATCTACCGCTTTTTTAATCTTATTGATNCGTCCGGGTCGCCATGCCCACACCGANGGNCTCACTAGGTGNGCAGTTTTAAGACCTTTGGCACGCAGCTGCTGTTCCAGTGTGAGATTAAAATCAGGACTATCAACACCGAGNAAAACATCTGGACGCTCNAGCAACATATGCTGACGAATACCGCGCCGNATAGATAAGAGCTCGGGNAGACGTTTTAGTGGCTCNGTAAAGCCAAAGACGGCAAGNCGGTCCATGTCNTAGNGGCTCTCAAGCCCATGNAGTGCNGTAGCTTCNCCGCCAATACCGGTAACGCGCANTGTTTCGTTGCGGCGTTTNAGTTCNCGAAGCACNGATCCGGCNAAAATATCGCCGCTCTTTTCACCCGCTAAAACACCAAGATATGGCGCACCCGACATTACCGGACGATACCGCGCTCGGACGCCTCAAGTGACTCAATCAGCGGAAGGATTTCAGGTGTTTCCGTCGACATGGTGGAGAGGCGTTCCATNGCAACGTCCAACGTCAGNCCCTGNCGATATATCAACTTAAAGGCGCGGCGCAGGTCGGAAAGNGTGGNTTCTGAAAATCCTCGGCGCCGGAGGCCTTCGGCGTTAATCGTTCTTGCTTCGGCAGGGCTTCCCGATACGGTGACNTAGGCAGGCACATCCTTACCAATNGCTGTGCCCATNCCNCTGAAACTGTGAGCGCCAATTTTGCAAAACTGATGNACCAAGGTGTAGCCNGATAAAATCGCNNAGTCGTCAACGACAACGTGNCCAGCTAACGCCGTATTGTTAACNAGAATCGTGTTATTTCGNACAANACTGTCATGGCCTATGTGGACGTAACACATAATTANATTGCTATTGCCAATAAACGTATCGCCACGGTCTTGAACGGTACCGCGATGGATCGTNACGCTCTCTCGAATGACNTTNTCGTCACCAATCGTCAGCGTGGTGGGCTCTCCATGATATTTAAGATCAGGGGTNGCTTCNCCAATGGAGCTAAATTGNAATATATGATTTCTGGCNCCGATCNTGGTCGGGCCCTTAATTACAACATGGGACTCGATAATCGTATCCGCACCAACCANCACATCGGGNCCAATGATGGAATAAGGCCCCACGCTCACCGACGGATGCAGCGTCGCTCGGGGGTCAATNATGGCNGTTGAATGAATCATTGCTTATCGATCAGCACACAATATCGTGGCCGATGCCGCCGTCTTTCCGTCAACCGATGCGCGCACNTCAAATTTCCAAATACCGCGCTTCTCACTCACAATCGACGCCTCAAGCTTGACGCAGTCGCCNGGCACACAAGGNCGCTTAAATCGGAGTTTNTCGGTNCCAACCAAGTAGTANATGGANCCGTCTTCTGGCGTCTTACCCATGGTNACAAACCCCAAAATTCCCGCCGCCTGCGCCATAGCTTCAACNANAAGCACGCCCGGAAAAACCGGATTACCCGGGAAGTGGCCGTCGAAATACGGTTCGTTAATGCTTAAATTTTTGTAGGCTTCAATCGAAACACCAGGCTCGATTGCCACAACCCTATCTACAAAAAGAAAGGGATAACGGTGAGGTAAGTGCTTTCTGATCCCCTCAATGTCCATCATAGTTTGGTGTTCCCTATTCGCCAGTGTTGGCTTTCTCCGATAACAGTTTTTCAAGCGCCTCGATGCGCCGAGCCATTTCTGTTAGCTTTTCGTAGCGCGCGGCGCTACGCGCCCAATCGCGAACAGGCATTAGCGATGTTCCTGACGCGTAGTGACCCGCCTCACTGACATCCCTAGATACTCGACCCTGTCCGCCAATATGCACATCATTAGCAATTTTGAGGTGTCCCGCAAAGCCAGCCTGTCCCCCTACGGTGCAGCGCTCGCCGAGCTCCGATCCGCCAGCAAAACCCACCTGCCCTGCGACGGCCGATCCCCGGCCAATCTTCACACCGTGCGCAATATGCACCAGGTTATCAAGGATGACGTCGTCGCCGATCTGAGTATCCTCAAGTGCCCCACGATCGATGGCACAGCCCGCACCAATCTCAACACGATCGCCCACCTTGACCCCGCCCAACTGAAGAATTTTCTCCCAACCCGTGCTCGTGGGCGCAAAGCCAAACCCGTCGGATCCTATTACGGTGTTGGCGTGGATGAGACAATCGTTGCCAATAGCAACACCGTGATAGATCGACACGTTGGCTCTGAGCTCAGTCCCCGAACCAATGGCGGTCCGCTCGCCGATCCAAACGTTAGGCCCAATCCACGCATCGTTGCCAATCGTAGCGCCCTCGCCAATAACAGCACCAGCGTCGACCGTTACGTCAGCGCCCAATTGGGCCGTCTTTGCGATAACGGCACTCGAATCAACCCTCCCAGATGGGCGTGGTCGATTATCAAATAGCTTAGTGGCACGCGCGAAATCGGCGTAGGGCTCATCGCTAAACAGTACAGCCCCCGCGTAATCACCCACCCAGTCTCTGGGACAAATGATCGCTGAGGCATCCGACGCAGAAAGCGATTTAACGAATTTCTTTTGTGCGATAAAGGAAAGATCGCCCGTCTCGGCCATTGAGATGGGCGCAAGGCGATTCAGCGTAAGGCTTGGGTCACCTTTATAGGTGAGACCCAATGCCGCGGCTGCATCGCCCAGAGTCGGCATATTACTCTTGAGGCAGCTGGTTGAGCTTGTCGGTTACTTTAGCCGTGATGTTGTAACCGAGATCGGCGTGGATCACCGATTGCGCTTGGAGCAAAAGGCCAATCTGATCGGTCTCGATCACTTCACCTAATACCTGTCGAGCGGCGGGAACAAGCTCTTGGAACACGCGTTGCGCATTCTGCTGCTGCAAGGCCTGCAACTTCTTTGCGACATACTCAAGGTCGGCATTTTTACTGGCCATCTTTTGGCGAGCAGCCACTTGGTCGTCCTCGCTCATTGCCGCCTGATCACGCTGGAAATCTTGCACCAACTTGTCGAGCTCAGCTTTTAAGCTATCGAACTCGGCTTTATCTTCAGCAAAAGATTCACCGGCCTCGAAATCACGCAAACGCTGCTGCGCGGAGTCGGTTTGTAAAATGGCCTCCTCCAAATTCACAACAGCTATACGACCTTGAGCGTGCGCTAGGGTCGATGCAACCATCAGTGCCAATACGGCGACAAAGCGGAACAACATTTGGGATAACCTCCTGGTTAGTTATTAGAATCCACGCCCCAGCGTGAATTGGAATACTTCTGTACGATCAGTGTCGCTAGCATTGAGCGGCTTCGCAAGTGCAAATGTAAGCGGTCCAAAACCACTCAACCACGTTACGCCAATGCCGACTGAATAGCGCAACTCACTGGCGTCAACGCCGAAGCAGTTGAGCTGATTTTCACGACAATTCGTGTTGAACACATTGCCGACATCTAAGAAGAACGCGGATCTTATAGAACTCCTATCCTTGACGAAAGGCATAGGGAAAAGAACCTCTGCAGAGCCCTCAATGACGACATTACCGCCAAACGGATCAGCGCGGCGACGTCCGGTGAATACCTGCTGCGTCTCGATTTGACCCGTCTCAGGATTCACAATGTAGCCAAAGCCTAAACCATCAGGGCCACCAATCTCAGTGGGCGCGCCATCCTCATCGACTCCCGTAACCGCCAGGCCCGTTTGATAGAGAATGGGGGGGGTGCTTCGCGGTCCTAGGGTATTCGCCTCAAATCCACGGACACTGCCAAAGCCGCCCGAATAGAAATGCTCATAAAACGGAAGTTCAGTGGTGTCGCCATAACCGTCGCCATAACCGACCTCACCCCGCAAGTGGAACGTAAAATCACCGTAGATAGGAAGGTACATCTCCCCCCGATAGTTGAGCTTGAAAAACTCAAGATCGGATCCCGGCATCTGCAACTGCGCTGAAATCGAGTTAGACACACCCCGTGTCGCAAGCTGCCCTCGGTTCAAGGTTGACTGAATCCAAGACCCCGTAATCGACCAATTGGTGAATTCACTGCCATTTTGATCTAGGAAGCCGTCATTATTAAGATTGACGAACGCCTCAGGCGGTAAATCGGTAATGGGGAACAACTCTTCAGGTCCCGAGTAAGTCCCGTCTAGCTGCCTGGTGGAGGTATAGTACTGCTCCACACCGGTTATGAGTCGCGGACTGGTGCGTATTTCCTGTACCGCGTAGCGTCCCGATGTAATGTCGGTATTCGTGATGCCCACATTAAAGCCGAGTCGCTGCGTTTCACTGATCGGGTAGCCAAACGACATGGTGGCGCCCACCGTATTCGTTGTGTAGCTAGCGACATTAATCTCAGAAAGGTCAGACTTTCGGTAAAAGACGCTGAACCCTCGACTCACACCGTCCTCAGTAAAATAAGGGTTGTTGTAGTTGATGCTTGCAACGCTCTGCCACTGCGACGTGTTCAGATTCAGACCAACCTGCCGCCCCGTGCCCAAGAAATTATTTTGTTGCAGATTCAGGCCGACAATAAGCCCCGCAAACTGCGAGTAACCTAAGCTGCCGCCGATGGAGCCAAAGCTCTGCTCCTCAACCGAGAAGTCAATATCCACGAGATCGTCGTAACCGGGAAGCTCGACAGTCTCGACCTCGGCAGAGCTAAAGAAGCCTAACCGTTGAAGACGAATACGCGACTGCTCAATGGCCGCTGCGGAGGCAGGTGCTGCCTCCATTTGGCGCATTTCACGTCGCAAAACCTCGTCGGCGGTTCGTGAGTTTCCTTTGAAGTTAATGCGCCGGACATAAGTCCGCCTGCCGGGATCAATGAAGAACTTGATTGAGACCTCAGCCTCGCCGTCGCCAACTTCCGGGATGCCCGTTACCTTGGCAAAATTGTAGCCCTCATTCCCGAGTCGGCGGGTGAGGTATTCTTCAGTGCTGGTCACCAATTGCTGCGAAAAGACCTGACCTGGACCCACCAAAAGGAAGCGAGATAGATCCTCTTCTGACAGCACAAGGTCACCCGAAAGGTCCACGTCGGTGATCGTAAATCGATCCCCTTCGGCGACATTGGCAGTTATGAAGACTGAGTCCTTAGTCGGTGACACAGCCACCTGGGTCGACTCGATCTCAAACTGCAAATACCCCCGGTCCTGGTAGTAACTGGTCAGGGTTTCTAAGTCGGATTCCAGCTTTTCCTTACTGTACTTATCGGCACTAGAGAAAAACGAGAACCTGCCGCCAACCTGCAACTCGAACAGCTCAAGTAGCTCCTCGTCGTTATACACTTCGTTGCCGACAATATTGATGTGTTTGATTTTTGAGACTGTTCCCTCATCGATCTCGATGCTGATGGAGACTCGGTTCCTAGGCTCGGGTATCACCTCGGTATCAATTGACGAGTCATATCGCCCCTGAATCACGTACTGACGTCGAAGCTCACCCTGCATGCCCTGAAGCGTAGATCGTTGAAATACCTGCCCAACAGCAAGGCCGGCCCCCTTAAGGCCATCTAACAACGCTTCCGTCTCGATCGCTTTGTTACCCTCGATCGTGATCTCACTAATACTCGGTCGCTCCGCCACAGTAAGTACGAGTACGTTGCCGTCACGCCCCACCGAAATATCGTCAAAATTCCCGGTGTAAAACAGATTGCGAGAGATACTTCGAATGGCGAGCTCATCGACAACATCACCAACGCTTACCGGCAAAGCCGCAAAGACGCTTCCAGGCGCAATGCGCTGCAAACCTTCGACGCGAATATCCGCAACAACAAAGGGCTCAGTTTGCGCAATTGAGGTCGGCGAAAGGCCAACGATAAAGCCGGTAACAATCAATGCCAGACCGCTGGAACGCTTCACACTTCCGAGCCAACAGCGAGCCCGGTCGCTTATTTTTTTGAGGACTAATTTCACGTATTTTGTCTTCGATTATCTTTGGTTACTGCGTAGCGCGCGGGAGTATCTCACAGTCGGGCCACATCGTTGTAGATGGCAAACATCATTAGTGTAAAAACAGCGGCTAAACCCAGCTGAAAACTCATTATTTGGATTTGCTCGGGCACTGGCCTACCCATTAGCCCCTCAACTACATGGAAGACGATGTGTCCACCATCAAGCACAGGTATGGGCAATAAATTTATTGCGCCGAGAGAAATAGACAGTAATGCAAGAAACGAGAGCCACGTGGTAAATCCGCTCTCTGCCGTACTGGCAGCGATTTGCGCGATAGCGATTGGGCCCGACAAATTTTTTGTCGAAATCAGCCCTTGCACCATTTTCCACATCGACTCGAAGGTGAAAATAGTCAACTCATACGTACGATTAACAGCCGCACCGAGCGCCTCTATCGGCCCGCGGCTCTGACGGCGAATCCGACTGTCCGGAATCTCTGGCAACGCCACACCCATGCCAACTGTTCCGATTGCATTGCGGTTTTGCGGCATCACGCTCAGCGTAACTTGACTGCCAGCGCGATCGACTAAGACATCAAATCGCTGATTAGGGCGCGCGCGGACAAATTCGACCCAATCCGTCCACTGCGCCATCGGCACACCCGCCGCGTCAATGATTACGTCACCGACCTGAAAACCTGCACGAGCAGCTGCGCCCCCCTCGGACAGGGAGCCCACCTCGGGTCTGATCGGAAGAAAACCTAATGACAACCCGAGGGCTGCCGCGGGGTCTGGCGCCTCCGCCTCACCAAGCCAGTTCACAATGGGGAGTGCATAACGCTGTCCTACATCGCTCAAGGCATTTCCAATGGTCAGGTCAATGTGGCCTGTATCACCGAGACGCTTTAGTAACGCGAACCTTACGTCTGAAACGGTGCTGGTGGCCTGCCCATCAACCGCTATGACCTCTTGCCCTACAACCAGCCCACTCTCTTCGGCAATGGAATTCACTGCAACAGCTTCGATAACAGGAGCCAAACCTGTTTCGCCCCTCAGAAAAAGGCCAAACAACACCATAACGGCCAAAAGAAAGTTAGCGGCGGGACCTGCAGCCACGATCGCAAGCTTGTTACGAACAGGTTGTGCATTAAAGGACTCAGAACGGTTAGCCTCCGTAACAACGGCCTCACCATCGCGCTCGTCCAACATTTTTACGTAGCCGCCCAGTGGGATGGCGCAAAGCGCAAACTCTGTTCCGTCTCGACCCTGCCAGCTGTAAAGCGTCCGCCCAAAGCCGATCGCGAACCTCAGCACTCGCACACCACAACGACGCGCAACCCAGTAGTGACCAAACTCATGGATCGTCACAAGGACACCCAGCGTCACCAATGCCATCATGATAGAAAATAAAATTTGCATGCTTTGTTAACTACTACCTAAACGAGACATCAGAAATAAACGCGCCCGCGGCTTCGCGCGCCGCTCGATCTAACGCTTGGACCTCAGCGAGCGTCGTTGGTTCCGCCAATGTTACACAGTTGAGTGTGGCCGCAATTGTCTGATCAATATCGGTGAACCGAATCTTCTCTGATAAGAAGGCATCCACCGCCACCTCGTTAGCCGCACTAAAGGCGCACATCCCACCCGGCACATCAATCGCTTCATTAGCAAGCCTCAAGCACGGAAAAGCATCGAGGTCGGGTGACTCGAAATCCAGCCTTGCTGTTTTGACCAAATCGAGAATATCAACGCCCGCTGACACGCGATCTGGCCAAGATAGACTATAGGCTATTGGGGTTCGCATATCGGGCTGCCCGAGCTGCGCCAGCACCGAGCCATCAACGTAACGAATGAGCGAGTGAATGATGCTTTGCGGATGAACGACTACCTCTATTTCCGATGGCTTTCTATCGAATAACCAGCATGCCTCAGCAAGCTCCAGACCTTTGTTCACAAGCGACGCCGAATCCACGGAAATCTTTCGTCCCATCGACCAATTGGGATGTGCACAAGCCTCGTCGGGCGTCACATTGTGAAGCGAGTCCCGCGAGCGACCGCGAAACGGGCCACCCGATGCGGTCAGTAAGATCTTTTCAACACGCGCCATCTGCGGTCGTGCCTGTGTATCACAGGGCAAACACTGAAACATGGCGTTGTGTTCGCTATCCACAGGGAGGAGTAGGGCACCACCCTCGCGAACGGCCGTCATAAATAAACCACCCGCGCTGACGAGCGCTTCTTTATTGGCAAGCANNAACCGCTTCCCNGCCTTTGCTGCTGCAAGGGCNGCTGATAGCCCTGCGAACCCGACGATGGCGGCCATAACCGTATCGACATCGGGGCTTTGTGCGAAGTCGACCATCGGCGCCTCGCCGGCATGGACGCGCGTCGCTACCCGACCGCTCAAGCGAGTTTCTAATTCTTCAGCAGCATCAGGGCAAAACATTACCGCGTGCTGAGGTTCGTGTTGTAAGCACAGCGCCGCCATTTCGGCCACGGAGCGATTCGCACAAAGCACCTCGGCGCGATATTTGTCGGGGTGCCGCCCGATAACGTCAAGTGTACTCAGCCCAATTGAGCCAGTCGCACCCAACACCATCACTCGCTGCATCAGGCGTAGCCCACCAAGATAAGTGACAGCGCAAAAAACGGTGCCGCACCACAGATTGAATCCAATCGATCCAGCAAGCCACCGTGCCCTGGGAGCAATGTGCCCGAATCTTTACAGCCGCTCTCGCGCTTGAACATACTGATCGTGAGGTCCCCGAGTACCGAGGCACCGCAGCAAAAAAGTCCAATCAAAAAGATTTCAACGGGGTGTATGTGGGCGTATTCCGGGGGCAATAACCACCAAACAACCGCGGCCAGACCCAGTACGACGAGCAACCCGCCCCAAAAGCCTTCGATCGTCTTTTTGGGACTGACATCGGGCGCCAGCGGATTACGTCCTAGGGTGCTTCCTACAAAATAAGCGCCAACGTCTGAGGCCGCGACTATCACGATGAAGAGTGTTGTAAGGATCCACCCATTAGGCAATCCCACCATATAAGACAGAGACAACCAGCCTGCGCCCAGAACAAAAAGCCCAATTAAAGACCGCGTGACACGTGCCCGCCACAAAAAAGACAACTTGGGGTAACTCTCCACCAAGAACGCATTAGCCAGCCATATAAAACAAGCGACCCCCAGTACGGGACGTATGGCCGCAGAGCTCGCAACGAGGTCTGGGTGGTATACCAAAATAAAGCCTGTGCAGAACCCCACGAAGACCAGTGAAAATATCATTCTTATCCAGCGGGCATCCCAACCGGACAGACCCGCCCATTCCCAAGCCCCGGCGGCAAAAACAACGGCAACCAAAACCGACATAGCAAGAGGAGACAGCTGCGTCACCGCCGCCAAAAAGATGCCCATCATTACCAGAGCGGTGTAGATTCGCTTAACTAACACTAGACGCTCTCCAGCTTTGGCCGCGCACCGTATCGACGATCTCTCCCGCGGAAATGCTCAATGGCCACATCTAGCTCATCTACGTTGAAATCGGGCCAGAGCGTATCAGTGAACCAGAGCTCGGCATAGGCGAATTGCCATAAGAGGAAGTTCGACAGTCGCCACTCGCCACCCGTGCGTATACACAAGTCAGGCGTTGGCTTGTCGGCAAGCGCCATCCGTGAACTCAGTAACGTTTCATCGATATCGTCAGCTGACAATCTGCCTGCGGCGACATCTCGAGCCAGTGAGGCGGCGGCTTCGCTCACATCCCACCGACCGCCATAGTCGAGTGCCAATACGAGCGTAGATTCGGTGTTGTGAGAGGTCGCGCGCTCAGAGTCCTCGAGTAATTTTGCAATTCTTGGGCTGAGCCGGTCTCGTCGACCGATAAATTGAATCCGCACACCATCGGCCGCGAGTTCTTTAATTTCGCGCCGGAGGTATCGAGACAGCAAGGCCATAAGAGCACGAACCTCCGGCACGGGTCGCTGCCAATTTTCACTGGAGAATGCGAAAAGCGTCAGGGTTTTAATGCCGCGATCACGGCAGGCGTACATCAGCGGTTTCACCACGTCAGCACCTGCGCGGTGTCCAACGGGCCCCGGAACGCCCTTTTTCTTCGCCCATCGGTTATTGCCATCCATAATGACGGCAATGTGCTGGGGGGCGGACCCTGTCGGGCTGGCGGGAAGCGTCACTTCGCGATCAACCCGCAATTAAATTTCCATCAAATCGGCTTCTTTGGCACCGAGCGCTGCATCAACTTTCGCAACGAACGCGTCGGTAAGCTTTTGGATTTGATCCTGACCTCGACGTTCATCGTCCTCCGAGATCTCTTTTTCCTTTACGAGCTCTTTGAGCATACCGTTCGCATCACGCCGAGCGCTTCGAATGGACACCCTCGCTGATTCCGCTTCGGCTCGCGCCTGCTTGATGTATCCCTTACGCGTTTCCTCGGTCAACATGGGCATGGGGATACGAATCACATCGCCTGCGGTAGACGGGTTCAAGCCCAAATCACTCTTCATGATTGCTTTTTCCACATCGGGCGTAATCGACTTATCGAAAACACTCACAGCCAGCGTTCTCGCGTCTTCGACGTTAATACTCGCCATTTGCTTCAGCGGCGTCTCGGCGCCGTAATAGTCGATGCGAATGCCATCAAGAATACTGGGGTGGGCTCGCCCCGTTCTAATCTTATTGAAATTCTGCCCCAAAGCTTCAAGCGACTTTTCCATTCGCTCTTCAGCATCGCTTTGTATGTCGTCAATCATCTTTTTGATCTCCAGATCGGTAGCGCAGCCAACAAACCAACCGCCGCTACTGAATCAATGTACCCTCAGATCCACCCCGTACGATACTCAATAACGCGCCTTTCATCGACATATTAAAAACGCGCACAGGCATTTCGTGATCACGTACTAGGCAAATGGCCGTGAGATCCATCACACCGAGTTTCTTGTCCAGCACTTCATCATAGGTGAGGGACTCGTATTTAACTGCCGTCGAATCCTTCATGGGATCTGCGTTGTATACGCCGTCCACCTTTGTCGCTTTGAGAACAATGTCCGCCTCGACTTCAATGCCTCGCAAGCACGCTGAGGAATCAGTGGTAAAGAACGGGTTGCCCGTTCCTGCTGAAAAGATCACAACGTCGCCTTGTGACATTGCGCGAATGGCCTTTCGTCGATCGTAATGATCGACCACACCGCTCATAGGGATCGCAGACATCACCTGCGTTGCGATGTTTGAGCGCTCGAGTGCATCGCGAAGCGCCAAAGCATTCATTACGGTCGCCAGCATACCCATGTGATCGCCAGTGACGCGATCGAGACCGGCCGCTTGCAGTGCGGCACCCCTAAAGAGGTTTCCGCCCCCAACAACCAGACCCACCTGGACGCCAATACCGACCAGCTGCCCTATCTCCAGTGCCATTTGGTCGAGTACCTTTGGATCGATGCCAAAGGGTTGATCGCCCGTTAAGGCCTCCCCGCTGAGTTTAAGTAAGATGCGCTTGTAGACTTTTTCTGTTGCCATACTTATCTCCCGGATCTGTACCGCCACCGCAAGGGTAGCGGCGTTTTCTCTCAAAACCTTCTTACCGCTTCGTCGCCACCTTCTTACAACCGACTGACAACCTACTCAAAACCCGCCATGAGGAGCCTTAAAACCGGCCGAACTCACCCGCTACGAGCGTTATTTCTGCGGCTTGGGGAGTACCGGTTGTGGGGAGAACAACAACCCCCCCCACCTGCATCCATTCAACACACTCGACCGTGCTCAAGCGGCACGGCTGAGCTGAGCTGCTTGTATGTCGGTTTAGTTACCCAGCTGTGCGGCAACTTCAGCAGCGAAATCGACCTTCTCGACCTCAATACCCTCACCCACTTCGAACCGTGTAAAGCCCGCTACGCTTGCGCCAGCTGCCTTCACGAGCTTCCCTACCGTAACGTCGGGATCTTTTACGAACGCTTGCTCAGTCAAGCTGTTTTCGGCGAGGTACTTGCGAATGCGCCCTTCAATCATTTTCTCGACGATTTCTGGAGGCTTTCCAGAGTCCGCTGCCTGCGCGGTATAAATTTCGCGCTCTTTTTGCAGCTGATCTTCTGGCATATCTGCAGGTGACACCACCGCTGGATTCACAGCGGCCACGTGCATCGCCACATCTTTCGCCAACTCTTCATCACCACCAGTGAGCTCAACGAGCACCGCGATGCGACTGTTGCCGTGAACATAACCACCGACGACACCGTCGTTAGCTGTAACGACTCCAACACGACGAACGGAAATGTTTTCACCGATCTTTTGAACCAGCGCTTGGCGAGCGTCCTCGATTTCGCCACCGGCAATCGCGGCAATATCGTCAGTCTGCAATTCGACGGCTTTATCCATAACCTGCGAGACGAAGCCTGCGAAATTTTCATCGCGAGCAACAAAGTCGGTTTCGCTGTTTACTTCACCGATCACACCGGACTTACCGTCCGCAGAGATTCTCATCGCAACAACGCCATCAGCTGCCGTACGACCCGCTTTCTTCGCCGCCTTCATACCACTTGATTTGCGAAGCTCCTCGATAGCAACCTCGACATCACCACCTGCGGCAGCAAGTGCCTTTTTACACTCGAGCAAACCCAGACCTGTTCGTTCGCGCAATTCCTTAACTAATGCAGCAGACATTTTTTAACCCTTCTAACGTCTCAAAACAGCCTCGCCTTTAGTGCGAGACCACACTTAAAAAAAAGCCGCGCTAGGCGCGGCCCATAAATATTTACTCGGCGTCGCCGGCAACCTCAGCGGGCGCCTCGACTTCTTCTGTCTCAACGACTTCCATGAACTCATCGACAACGGGCGCTTCAGAACCCGCGCCTTTACCCGCCATGACCGCATCAGCAACCGCTGTAACGTACAACTTGATCGCGCGGATCGCGTCGTCGTTACCGGGAATGATGTAATCGACACCGTCGGGGTTACTGTTCGTGTCCACAATGCCGATGACCGGAATACCCAGCTTGTTGGCTTCAGTGATCGCAATGCGCTCGTGATCTACGTCAACGACAAATAACGCATCGGGCAGTCCGCCCATATCCTTAATACCGCCGATAGAGCGATCGAGCTTATCTTTGCTACGCGAACGCATCAGAGCTTCTTTTTTCGTGAGCTTGTCGAACGTGCCGTCCTGCTCCTGAGTCTCAAGGTCTCGCAGACGCTTGATTGATGACCGGATGGTCTTGTAGTTGGTGAGCATGCCACCCAACCATCGGTGACTGACGTACGGCATTCCGCAACGCGCCGCCTGCTCCTGAATAATTTTACCTGCGGCACGCTTCGTGCCAACGAACATGATTTGGTTCTTGTTCTCTGCCAAACGCTGAATAAATCCAAGCGCGTCATTAAAGGCGGGAACCGTGTGCTCGAGGTTAATGATGTGAATCTTGTTTCTTGCACCAAAGATGTACTGATCCATCTTGGGGTTCCAGAAACGAGTTTGGTGGCCAAAGTGCGCGCCGGCCTGCAACAAATCGCGCATGCTTACTTGTGTCATAACTTTTCTCTAAGTTGGGTTTCACTTCCGTCTACGCAAAATGTCCAACCGACGTATCGGCACCCGGCACTTTGTTGTGTGTAAACGTGCTATTTATTACCGGCATATCCGATAACGGCGCGCTTTATACCACAGGCTTGCTTTCTCCAGAAGCCTTTAACTGTAATATTGCCCCTCCCATGCGGTAAACTACCCAAAAACCCCCATCTGAAACGACAAGGCTTGGAATCGAGTAAGTGAGCAACGTAGCTATTAAAACTGATGAAGACCTCGAAGGTATGCGCGAAGCAGGTCGCCTCGCAGCAGAGGTACTGGAAATGATCCGGCCCCATGTTGTCCCCGGCATCTCAACGGGTGAGCTTGACCGTATCTGTCACGATTACATCGTCAACGTTCAGAACGCCATCCCCGCGCCGCTCAACTACAAAGGCTTCCCCAAATCCATCTGTACCTCTGTCAACGAAGTAATTTGTCATGGCATTCCCTCAGAGGCCAAAGTTCTGAAGCAAGGCGACATTATCAACATCGATGTCACCGTCATAAAAGATGGTTGGCATGGTGATACCAGTATTATGGTTCCCGTCGGTAAAGTAGCGCCGCATGCGGAACGTCTCATGCGGGTTACGCAAGAGTGTCTTTATAAAGGAC
Source organism: Halieaceae bacterium (assembly GCA_002689915.1). Taxonomy (GTDB): domain Bacteria; phylum Pseudomonadota; class Gammaproteobacteria; order Pseudomonadales; family Halieaceae; genus Luminiphilus; species Luminiphilus aquimaris. The sequence goes on from NZIJ01000048.1 coordinate 18,104, forward strand.
TGGCGCTGGTCAAACCCGGCGCGCGCTTAGGCGATATTGGACAGGTCATTCAACAGTACGCCGAATCTTCGTATTACTCCGTTGTAAGGGAGTACTGCGGCCATGGAATCGGCAAGGTTTTTCACGAAGAACCTCAAGTGCTCCACTACGGGCGTGCCGGCACAGGGCTTGTGCTAGAGAAAGGCATGACGTTTACCGTCGAGCCGATGGTAAACGCGGGTAAACGACACACCAAACTCAACACGCGAGACGGCTGGACTGTAACAACACGTGATGGCCGATTATCCGCTCAGTGGGAGCACACGATCGCGGTCACTGATGATGGATGCGAAGTACTCACCAAAAGACCCAGCGAGACACTTCCGTTTTAAGACCTATCTTGAAGGGATAGGCAGAGTCGTACTGGCGGTAACCGCAACCTAAGCATTAATTCGCTTACGACCTAAAAGCTCTAATCTGGTTTTCAACCCGTACTAAACGAGAACACACGACACTCGAACCTATGGCGACACCGTTACTGACAGCATTGATTGCAGAACTTAGAAGCGAGCTCAAAGCCCGAAATACCGAGCTTGCAGGTCAATTTTCGCCCGACGTATCGGTCACACCGTTATTGCGTTCGCGATGTCTAGCCGTAGATTCCGCGCTTCAGCGACTCTGGTCCCACTTCGACCTCGACGAGACTGGCGCAACGTTAGCCGCCGTGGGGGGATATGGTCGCGGGGAGTTATTTCCCGAGTCCGACATAGACGTTCTTATTCTTGTGGCAAACGAGAGAGCCCCTGATACGACTGCACTGTCGGGCTTTATCAGTGCATTGTGGGACTTAGGACTAAAAATAGGCCACAGCGTCCGGACGCCCGATGAGTGCATTTCGCTCGCCTCGAGCGATATCACTGTCATGACGACCTTGCTTGAGACGCGCTTGTTAAGCGGGAGCAATGATTTACTTCTCGAAATTACTCGCCGGTTAGAGAGTGAGCAGGTTTGGCCAACTGCCTCGTTCTTTAACGGAAAAATTGAAGAACAGAGCGCTCGTCATGAAAAGTTCGGTTTAACCGGGTACAGCTTGGAACCAAATGTGAAGTCGTCACCGGGGGGTCTCCGCGATATTCAGGTTATAGGCTGGATAGCCCGCCGCCATTTTGGGATTGGGCTTGATGAGCTTCCGACTGGAGAATTCCTGACAGAAGAAGAACTCGCTCTTTTGAACGAAGGGCACGACGCGCTAAGCCGCGTTCGTTTTGCTCTGCATGCCAAAACAGGACGAGAAGAAGACCGTCTACTTTTTGAGCACCAGCAAACGCTCGCCAAGCAATGGGGGTTTGAAGATCATGGCAAACTCGCCGTAGAACAATTCATGCAGGCGTATTTTCGCAACGTGCAAGCTGTGTCACACACCACTGCGCTGCTGATCGATATCTTTCAAAAGACCTTGTTGCATAACGAGGCCTCAGCATCCGTCATTATCGATGAAGATTTTGAATTGATTGATGACCGCATTTCCGCGCGACATGAGGCTGTTTTTTCAGCCAACCCCTCCAATCTGCTGCGGATTTTTTCAGTCATTGCGCGTGATAGCCGCATTAAACGTATTGATCCAGAGACGACACGACTGTTACGGGCCTCCGCCCCGCTGCTTGATGATGACTTTAAACAGGACCCTGTAAATCGTCGTGCATTTCGCGACATCATTGCAGCGCCGCACAATATGACCAAGCAGTTGCGAAGGATGCTGCGCCATGGCGTACTCGCCCGGTACCTGCCGGCCTTTGGCGCTATTGTCGGACAGATGCAATTCGATATGTTTCATACCTACACGGTCGATGCGCATACCATGCAGGTGATTGCCAACTGCCGCAGATTCCTTCGCGCCGACTACACCGATACCTTTCCCGTCACAACGCGCATTGCCCAACGCTTGAGAAACCCGACACTCTTGTTTGTTGCAGCCTTATTTCACGACATTGGAAAAGGGCGAGGAGGCGACCATTCCGAGCTGGGGGCGGTCGATGCTCGCGCCTTCTGTGAACAGCACTTTTTTGACGAGCCCGATACCGAATTAATCGTCTGGCTGGTAAGTAACCATTTATTCATGAGCTCTTTCTCACAAAAACGGGATATCTCTGATCCGGAAGAGATTCAGCGCTTTGCCGAACATGTCTCTACCGAAGAGCGCCTTGATTATTTGTTCACGCTAACCGTTGCTGACATTAACGGGACAAACCCTGAGCTCTGGAATGCGTGGCGAAGCTCTTTGCTACGACATCTCTACACGGAAACACGTCGCGCGCTGCGACGCGGTCTAACAAATCCGCTTGCGCGTGAAGATGTTATTAGTGCCACCAAGAAGGCGGCAGCGCACCTCCTCGAGTTCAGGGGATTCCTCGACGACGAACTTGACGAAATCTGGGCCGCACGAGGTGATGATTACTTTCTTCGCGAGCGCCCAGAGGATGTCGCCTGGCACACTGAGGCCATTGCGGACTTTGATGACAGCGGCGAACCATTGGTATTGATCAAACAATCCTCGGAGTCGCTAATAGCCAATGCGACCCAGATCTTTGTGAACACCCAAGACACGGAAAATGTATTTCCAAAAGTCTGCTCGGCGCTTGAGCTTCTCGATCTAAGCATTAACGATGCGCGGATTTACAGTGGTACCGATGGTGCGACGCTCGATACGTTTTTTGTATTGAAGGCTGATGGTTCACCCGTTGACAGTGCGCCTGAAACCTTAAACATGATCGAACGCGCCATTATCGCAGCCCTGACAACGTCTACATTGAGTCAGAGCAATCAGCGCATAAACCGGACACTGCGCTCTTTTCTGTCACCCACTGAAGTGACGTTCATTGAGGACAGCAATCGAAACCTGACGATTATGGAGCTGAGCTCACCCGATAGACCCGGTCTTTTAGCACGGGTTGGCCAAATCATGGCTGAAAACAACATCAGCATTCAGGGGGCAAAAATTCAAACTCTGGGAGAGCGTGTTGAAGATGTGTTTTTCCTCACCACACAACAGGGCGATCGCCTTGCCGACGACGCTGTGTGTGAGCGTTTGCGAGAGCAGGTGTGTACGGCTTTAGACACAGGCTTAGCCGCATGAATCCGGGCCTTAATACACTTCACCCCTATCCGTTTGAGAAGCTTGCACAGCTGACAGCGAGCGCAGAGCTTCCCCCACTAGAGCGAATTGCGCTGACGATAGGAGAGCCAAAACACCAGCCGCCGGCACACGTGCTGGAGGCCCTAGTTGCCTCTGTTGAAGAAGTCGCAAAGTACCCCTCTATTATCGGACAAGCTGAGCTTCGAGAAAGCATTGCGCGCTGGGTGGCGTCGCGATTTAAGACCCGTGCGATCGACCCCGCCACCGAAGTGCTCCCGGTCAACGGGACTCGCGAAGGTTTATTTGCCATTACACAGGCGCTTGTGACACCGAACCGCAGGGGTGGCGTTGTCATACCCAACCCGTTTTACCAGATCTACGAGGGCGCAGCATTGCTCGCTAATGTTGAACCCCTGCTTGTTCCCGCAACCGAGGCCACAGGTCACCTCGCCGACTACAGCATACTGTCTGACGACGATTGGGAGCGCTGTGAGATGCTCTTCATTTGCACGCCGGGAAACCCCTCCGGCGCCGTCATTCCCGAGGCCGAACTCCATTTTCTCATCGAGAAAGCCCTTGAGCACAACGTCGTTCTGATCAGTGACGAGTGTTACAGCGAACTCTATTACGACGAGGAGCGTCCGCCCGTTGGGCTCCTTGAAGCAGCGAGCACTTACGGGAATACCGAGCTTAAGCAGTGCCTCGCTTTTCATAGCCTATCTAAGCGATCGAACTTGCCCGGATTGCGATCAGGATTTGTCGCAGGCGATGCTGAGCTCATCGCACAGTTCAAGCGCTACCGCACCTATCACGGTTGCGCGATGCCGTTACATCACCAATTAGCCAGTATCGCCGCATGGTGTGACGAGGACCATGTTGTTAAAAACCGCGCCCTTTATCGCGCGAAGTTTGACGCTGTAACCGATCGACTTTCGTCGGTTTTACCGGTCAGCATTCCCGAAGCTGGGTTTTATTTATGGCCGAGGACACCCACATCAGACACCACCTTTGCACGAGACTTACTCAGTCACACGCATGTTGCCGTTCTACCGGGGAGTTTTCTTGGCCGATCAGTAAACGGGATTAACCCAGGCTCCGACCATATTCGCATGGCGCTTGTGGCTACCCTCGCGGAAACGCTTGAGGCGGCAGATCGCATATGCCATTGGCTTAGGCGCGGGTAAGGCAAGAGACAATGTCAGCCAACATGCTAAAACAAGAACGGGTTGCGTTTATCGACAAGCGGTTACAAGAGCTTTATCCCAACCCACCCGTTCCCCTCGATCATTCAGACCCCTACACCCTGCTTGTCGCCGTGTTACTGAGTGCACAGTGCACAGACGAGCGAGTCAATTTGGTTACACCTGCGCTGTTTGCGTTGGCCGACAACCCCTTTGATATGGCGAAAGAAAGCGTTGAGACGATTCGTGAAATCATCAAGCCCTGCGGTCTGTCTCCGCAAAAATCAAAAGCCATTCGCGGCTTAAGTGAGATCCTAATTAATGAGCACGGCGGCGAAGTACCGCAGGACTTCGAGAGCCTCGAACGATTGCCGGGGGTAGGACACAAAACGGCGAGCGTCGTAATGGCACAGTCCTTTGGTGTCCCAAGCTTCCCTGTAGACACGCATATTCACCGGCTAGCACAAAGGTGGGGCTTGACCCGTGGTCGAAATGTGAGCGAAACAGAGCGCGATTTAAAGCGGGTATTCAAAAAGAGCCGCTGGAATGATCTGCACCTTCAGATCATCTTTTATGGCCGAGAATTTTGCTCGGCGCGTGGCTGTGATGGCCGCGTTTGCGAAATTTGCACCACGTGCTATCCGACAAGAAAACATCCCAAACGCGTCAACAAACCGTAACGTTCCCCAAGAGAGAAATCATCAAAAATGACTACCATCTACGGCATTCCCAATTGCGACAGCGTAAAGAAAGCGCGAAAGTGGCTCGAAGAGAAAAATATTGAATACGACTTTGTGGACGTACGTGAGAACACGCCGGCTGCATCTCATATTAGCCACTGGGTGACCGCATTGGGCGCCGAAAAAATGGTTAACAAGCGCAGTACAACGTGGAAGAACATGTCAGAGGACGAGCGGTTAGAAGCGCAAACAGGTAATACCGTTTCGGTATTACTTGCTAATCCAACGCTTATTAAGCGACCCGTATTAGAGCACAACGAGGTACTCGACGTTGGTTTCAAGGTAGACGCCTACGCTACCTATTTCTCTTAAACCTCATTTATTNAAACCTATCTCAGGAGCACNTACTCAATGTCTCGCACCCTCCANGCCTTTGGTCTCGGCGTTGCGTCAGAAAATGCAAATGGCGACATACTCGACGTTTTCTTCCCCGCACCCAGAGNAAATATCTCCGGNGGATTAGCCGNTGCCCTCCACGGTGTATCAGGCACGCTCGACGACGCATCGCTCAGTTCAGTCGTCACCGACTGCAGAGCNGCTGGTGATGAGNCGCTGGCAGCCCTCGCTGAACGGCTNCGTGAGAGCGGANGCCGGATAGTNGCGTCATCATTGAATGACAACTCGGCACCTGAGACGGTGGGNGACGCCTACCTAAAGCTGCACCTTCTTTCNCACCGGCTGGNTAAGCCGCATGGCACAGACCTGTCGGGNATTTTTCCGCTCCTTCCCAATGTGGCATGGACGGATGAGGGCCCCGTTGATTTAAATGAGCTCGCAGANCGGCAGCTCACTGCGAGGCTCAAGGGGCGCGTNCTCGAGGTCGCAAGCGTTGATAAATTCCCAAAGATGACAAACTACGTAGTGCCGGCAGGTGTTCGCATCGCNCACAGCGCCCGAGTCCGTCTGGGNGCTCACCTTGGTGCAGGTACAACGGTAATGCATGAGGGNTTCATCAATTTCAATGCGGGTACNGAAGGCCCCGGGATGGTTGAGGGCCGTATATCGGCNGGAGTCATGGTTGGTAAAGGGTCCGACCTGGGTGGNGGATGCTCTACCATGGGGACANTGTCCGGTGGCGGCAACATCATCATCTCCGTTGGTGAGGAGTGCTTAATTGGNGCCAANGCAGGCTTGGGCATTCCACTGGGTGATCGTTGCACCATCGAGGCTGGGCTATTNGTAACGGCCGGAACAAAAGTAGACGTGCTCGACGATCAACGAAATACCATNGAAACCATTGCAGCGCGGCATCTGGCTANCCGNNCAGATTTACTCTTTCGCCGTAATTCACAGTCNGGGGCTGTAGAATGCCTTACGAACAAGACCGCCATAGAACTCAACGAAAGCCTTCATGCAAACAACTAATTCGTACAACGACGCCATTGCNCTCACTCGAGAACTGATTGAGAAACAATCGGTGACGCCCGCNGACGACGGNTGCCAGCCGCTCATGGCAGAGCGACTCGCNAATATTGGGTTCACCTGTGAGTNCTTACAAGCCGAGGAAGTCCTTAACCTGTGGGCAACNCGTGGCAATGAGGGCCCACTCCTCGTATTTGCNGGGCATACCGATGTGGTGCCNCCCGGACCCCTNGAGCATTGGGATAGCGATCCGTTTGTGCCNACAGAGCGAGATGGCTTTTTATTCGGTCGNGGTGCGGCAGACATGAAGTCGAGTCTCGCCGCCATGGTTGTTGCAACNGAATCGTTTATTGGGAAGCACCCNAANCACNAAGGACGCATAGGCTTTCTGATTACCGCTGACGAAGAGGGTCCGGCNGTTCACGGCACTCGNNATGTCGTTGANACGCTGATGGCANGANAGGAAACCATCGATTGGTGCNTCGTTGGCGAGCCTTCCAGCACATCNCAGCTNGGCGACATCATAAAGAACGGTCGCCGAGGCTCCATCAACGCAACGCTTACGATAAAAGGCAAACAGGGCCACGTNGCCTACCCGCACCTTGCCGATAACCCTATGCACAAAGCCTTTGACGTGTTGAANCAACTCAGCGCATTGCAGTGGGATCAAGGCAATGCTTTTTTTGACCCTACACAGCTNCAGTTTTCCAATATTCAGTCAGGGACAGGTGCCACGAATGTGATTCCCGGTGAGNTAAACGCTGTTTTCAATCTGCGGTTCTCGACGGAAATCACCGCCGACGGTATCAAGANGAAGTGCGAGGATTTNTTGGATAAAAGNGGTGTTGACTATGATATTTCCTGGCAGNTAAGCGGNAATCCCTTTTTGACTGAACCNGGCGATCTTGTNGATGCAGCAACGCAGAGTATTTTGGAAGTCACAGGCGTCGATACGACACTNAGCACCGGTGGTGGGACGTCTGACGGGCGATTTATTGCAAAAATGGGCGGGCAGATCATNGAGCTCGGCGTTATCAATGCGTCGATACATCANCGTAATGAGCACGTATTGATATCCGACATCCCAAAATTAGCCGCTATCTACGAGGGCATACTCACTCGGGTACTGACTTAAAGCAGAGGCGAGACCGCCGAACCTCATACAAAGGTGATTTTGGCCTGCGGTAGTTGTGTAGCGAGACCCTGAGCGAGCGTCCTAAAGTACGCCTCACAGGATTTTGACCAAATATCGGCATTTGCGTCGATGATAAACTCCCAGTGAATCGACGCACTTAACATGAGCGTTGCTTCGAGAATCCGGGTCACGCCAACAACCTTAGCTTGTAAGAACTCCGAGGCGGCACCCTCAAAGTCTGGACTGTCTAAACGGCACTTTACGCAGCTCGGGACCGTATTCTGGCGGAGCCAATCCATCACGCGAGCCTGCCCTTCAACCGTAGCCAAGTCGACCGCGATCACGCTGTCGACGAGGTCGTCGTCCCCCAACGCCAAACCCACGTAAGTCATCGTGTGCTGTTTTTTCAGCTCAGGCGTCGGTACGTAATCCAACAATAGCAATGACGTTCTCACAACTCTCCCTTGGCATTAGGCCGCACCAAAACATCAAATCTCACCGTTTTACCGGAAATTGCATGGGAGGGTTTAATGCCTCCCAAATAAGGGGATTTTGCGGGTCGCTTTATCACAACGCGCCCAACGGGTTGCGACAGTGCCCAATCCAGCAGCGCTGCCCCCTGCTCGCCGGTTGCATCGTTTTCAAGAAGCGCCTGAACGGTCGCGAGGTCTTTTTTGACTGCAGCTGATTTACTTCGATCGGGAAACATAGGGTCGAGGTAAATCACATCGAACCCCGCGAGGGAGCGCTGCGCACTGTCCCCGCGACTGATCGTCATCCGCTGGGCAGCATCCACAACTTTGGTCTGGGCACTCAACAGCGCGGTTTGCTTTGCATGCGTCAGCAAAAAAAACAGTACCGGTGATGCCTCCGAAAGCTCGACGTTGCAACCCAGGTCAGCGAGTACAAAGGCATCGCGACCTAATCCGGCTGTCGCATCAAATATCCTCGGCTTCAGATCTTTCTTTACCCCAACGGCGCGCCCAAGAGGTTCGTTATGCCCCGATTTACGACGGTAAAGCATGTCAGGCGATGAGAAGTCGATCGTAACTCGACCAGGACGGGGTTTCTCTAGGGCTTGCAACCAAACTTCATGAGTGTCCACCACTAAGGCAACGGGGGCCACGGCATGAGCGTAGGAACTCGCAAGTGGCAGTCCAAGTTCATTCGCCACACGCTTCGCCGCCTGCTCCGCTGATCTAGATGCAGGGATAACCTCACATGCCATCATCGATTTCGAACACCAAGCTCGAGTGGAACATCACCCAAAACCGCTTTAAATCCGACCGATAACGCCTGCTGACGAAGCCCGTGTTTGTCGTTAAATTCAATAGTACGAGCATGGGACTCGCCCGCCGACCAGTCCTCAAAATCCATTGCTGTCAGCTGCCGCTCTCCAATTTGAAGGCCCGACATACTCAGCAACTCATCACGTGCGTAATTCAAAAAATCAGACGTTGTTTTTAACGCATCGGACTCGGGTAAACAGGAAGAAAATTGTCCGAAGTGGATGCCACAAGGCGGTACCTGCTCAATCAGTCTGGCCAATCGTATCGTCACATCACCAACGATGTAGCTGAAGACAGTTGGGTTGATTCCCTCGGCTTGAGACAGTTCGTAGTGACTCCCCAAGTGAAAGGCTGAGCGAAGAACCGGAACGGTACCTGCCTGCGATTTTTCTCTCGCAACCGCGTTGTCCATCAGTACGAGCAGGAAGAAGGTAAGCAAGTCGACGTTAGGAAAGGCCCCCAAATCCCGATTCCAAACGTAGTAACCATCTCCTGTCGTAGTCCGTGCAAAGTTTACTTCAACACCCTCGCGCTTCAGTTTTGAATAGGCCGAGTTCATTGAGTACGACAAGCTATTAAGCTGGCTCGCCTGCTCGAAGGGTCGAAATAAAGAAAAGTCTACAATATCGAAGAGCGCCACAGCGCGCTCTTCAACATGAGCGACGCTATAGCGCTTAACGAGCTCATCGATGGCTAAAATCGTCGCCTCGTCGTCAGCAGGCGCGAGATCTAACTTGATGAAACTCGGTGCAACGCCCAAACGCGCCGCGATCTCGAAGATCTCTTTGTGCCCTTTATGCCTAGAGCCTGACAAGAGATCCCTGACAAACGCCTCGTTTGCTAAAGGGTCCGATACGTGTTCTTCAGGCGCTGTGAAGTTACCCAAAAAATAGTGAGGGACAACAAGCGTTAACAGGCCACTTGGGTCATAGGCCCAGCATAAAACAAGGCTTTGACCCAATCGCCATTGTTTCTGTAATGTCGCCTCAAGCTGTTCTAGTGCCACCGTGTCACCCTTACACGCTCACGAACCCAATAAGCACGTCGAGATTCGTTCTCGAACTTCGCTGCTTGCACTGGCATCATACTGACTCAGACACTGGATTTCGTCATGTTTACTCATTTATTTAAAAAGCGGCCGCCCGGTAGGCGAAGGAGGAACGTTGCCACTAAGTTTATTGCAGCAAGCTTCGTTTTCATGGGCCTGACCGCCTGCAAAAATATTGATAAATACGACGTAACCTTTAATGACCGTCCAGTCTACTCACCGCAACGACTCTTTACCGACTATCGCGTCAACGACAAAGCCCTGGCCAACTGTATTGAGCAAGCCATCGAAGATTTCGAGATATACACTGCCGATGGTTTAGAGGTTTTGAACTGCTCAGATGCTGGGATTAGCTCCTTGCTCGGTCTCTCCCAATTCGCAAACCTACGGCGCCTAAAGCTCTCAAATAATGAGATTCGAAATCTCGTAGAACTGTCAGTTATGACTGAGCTAATTGAGGTGCAGCTTGACGGTAATAATGTGATCGACAGCGTGCCCTTGACATCGCTACCTCGGGTAGAGCGGATTAACTTGGCCGACAATCCAGCCCTCCAATGTGACGGGGTTGCCAAGTTTTCGTCGGCGATCCAAATCACGCTACCGGAGCACTGCCAGTCATGACTTACTGGCTCTACCGCACTATTGCGGCACTGCCGCTCGCATACGCCTACCATCTATCAACGATGATTGCCTGGCTTACTCAATCGGTTGTCAAATATCGGGTCAAGACCGTTGACCGTAATTTGCGGGCGGCCTTTCCCGGCGAGACCGATGAGTGGTATCTCACTACACGCAAACGGTTTTACAAACAATTCGCTGAAGTCGCCATTGAGTCACTCTATGGCTGGCGCATCCCGAAAGCCGAATTAGAAGAACGTATGAAACTGGTTGGCTGGGAGCCGTTGCAGGCTTCTTCAGAAACAACACCCAAGCCCGGCATTTTGCTGTCAATACACCACGGAAATTGGGAGTGGTTGATGCAGCGAGCAAGCCTTGCCGCCTCGGCGCCGCTTGATGGTGTCTATAAACCGCTGCACGACAAAGGTGCTGACAGATTTGCGCTGGAGTCGCGCGGCCGCTGGGGCGCAACACTTGTCACAATGAAAGCGATGGGTCGTCATGTATTGCGCAATCGGCGTAAACCTCGCGTCCTCGCCCTGCTCGCGGACCAAGCACCGGGCAAACGAGAGACTGCCCACTGGACGCAGTTCATGAATCAGCCCGCGGGCTTTTTTCTCGGTCCAGCGACGCTGGCAAATATCACGCAATATCCTGTCTATTTCGTCCGCGGAAAACGTCTTAATCGGGGTTATTACGAGGTGGAGCTCATTGAAATCTGTCGAGAACCCGGGACTTTATCGCAAGAAGCGCTGATCGAGCGTTACGTGGAACTCGCCGAGGAAACGATTCGCAGCGAACCTGAAAGTTACCTGTGGAGTAATCGACGATGGAAACGAAGTCCGCCTCAGGCGACGTTAACCGAAAGCGGCGCCGTATCTGACGAAATCCAGTCAAATCCCTGACTCTGTGTGGCGTAAATTACTTGTGTTTGAGATGCTTTCGACCAGTCTCCAAGCCTTTCTGACACCGCCTCAAGAGAGTTATTTTGCTCAGAGATGTGACCCGCGACCACAATATTAGGTGTGCCTGACGTCATAGACGTCAGCATTGTCATCGCTTGATCATTATTTAAATGACCGTAATCGCCAGCGACGCGACGCTTTAAGGTTGCTGGATAAGGTCCGCGTCTGAGCATGTCCAGGTCGTGGTTAAACTCGAGCAAAAGCATGTCGCAACCTGAGAAAGCTTTTTGCACGTGCGCTGAAACACAACCAAGATCGGTGAGCACACCCACCGCCACCCCGTTGTGAAAGAAGCGGTATTGCACGGGTTGCCTGGCATCGTGCGGAACCGTAACCGCACTTACTTCAATGTCGCCCACCGCAAAGCGTGAGTCGCTCTCAATTTCGACCACTGAACGAGCTGAATCCAACTTGCCTGACTGTCGCGTACCGTGTGTCGCATAAATGGGTGCGGATGCAGCCTTCGCCACGGCGGAAACGCCTGCGATATGGTCGGAGTGCTCATGCGTAACCAACACCGCATCGATGTCCGTGATCTCCAACCCCAATCGCGGTAGGCGAGCCATCATTTCGCGCACCCCAAAGCCGCAGTCGATCAGCACAACGGTATCTTGCGAAGCGACAAGTGTTGCATTGCCTTTACTGCCGGAGCCCAGCGAAGCAAGGCGCAACATTACGTAATATTGCCCTGCAGGAGGATGAGCAATCCCTGTTGCTCAATTTGATCGATGGGTTGACCTTGCGCATCGAGCACGTCGATGTAAATCAGTTTGCGCTCTTCGGTACTCAACATGACCTGAAACTCACGTCCAATGAGAGGATCATCGCTGTCACCGCCGCCCCAAAGCCACCCAAACCAACTCTCGCTGTCCTCACCGTCAGGCCCGAGGTAAGTCACATAAAACAGTCCTGCACTTCGATTTTTGTCATCGACTCTAAAGCCCGCATCAGCGAAACCTTTTTCTGTTGCCGCCCAAGCGCGATTGAATGGGAGCGCTAGCTTCAATCGTGTCCCGGCAGACGATTCTTCAAGCGAAATGCGTCCCGCGCCCGTCATCGCCTGTCCCGCCATCATCGAAACGGGCGCTGACTCCGCATTGTTGGCAATAAACTGTGCAATGTTGCGAAGCATTTTTTGTTCGAGATCGTCGTCGTCCGAATTTTCGGGCCATGACGTTAGGTCGATATCCTTCGCCTGATTTTGCTGCAAAATGTGCAACTCAGACGTATTGCGCTGAACGCCCGAGTCCACGCGGAATCTAAAACGCGATTCGAGCTCTCGGTCCTGCAGTAATACAAAGTTTGTATCGATCAGACCACCAGTTGCGTCCACACTAGAGACGTCGATACCGCTGCTGACAAGAAAGGCACGTACCTGAGGCCATAACTGACCTGGCGCCACGTTGACCACTGCCCAGCTACTACCCCCTAGACGTTGCAAACGGACTGCATCTACCTGTGAGCTCGCCGTCAGTGGAGCAGGCCGAGGCACCTTTCCGGTCACAGGAATCGCGATATTAATAGCCACCTCTGGGATCGGATAGCCTTGCTGGATCGCCTCAGAATCCAAATCAGACGGCACCTCAATGGGTGAGGTTTCAATGGCGGTCTCGTAGTCTCCAGAGAGCTCATTCTCAGTCTCCCAAGGCAGTGTCTTCACCGACTCAGGTAGGTAACTACAACCGGTCACGAGTGTTGCCACGAGAAATGCGGCAGCGCCTTTTATTTTATGCATTCGTCTATCGCCTTGTTCAATGTATCCCAGTGCGTCTCACTCAATGGTGTAAGCGGTAATCTCATCGTCGGTTCAATCAACCCCATCTTACCCATGGCATATTTTACGGGAATCGGATTAGATTCGATAAAGAGTGTACCGTGTAACGCCCTCACTTGATCATCGATGGCTCGCGCTGATGCCATATCGCCTGCCAATGCCAGCTTACACATGTCCGCCATTTGAGCAGGCGCAACATTCGCCGTAACCGATATGCAGCCCGCAGCACCTACGTCGAGTAGATCACAGGTGGTGCTGTCGTCTCCTGAATAAACGGCAAAACCCTTAGGCAAGGCCTGAATCAGGGCTGCACCCCTTGCAACATCGCCGGTTGCATCCTTCAGCCCAACAATATTTTCGATCTGACTCAGACGCAGGGTTGTCTCTACTGAGAGATCGCAGCCTGTACGAGAGGGGACGTTGTAGAGCACGATCGGGAGATTGATCGCCCCTGCGACCGTTTTGAAGTGCTGGTACAAACCTTCCTGGGTCG